>CALDTK010000076.1 GCA_937924035.1 uncultured Saprospiraceae bacterium
ACTAAGCTGCTCTTTTTGGAAGCCGCCTTTTGCTTAAATAATTCCTTTACGAAAAGGTGTTACGAAAGCGAAAGGCGGCTTCTACCTTTGTATCGTGTCAAGAATAGGTCGTCTTCGTCTTTTTACGCTCGCCATCATCGCATATATGCTGTTGGCCTTCTCTTGGTGGTCGGTGTTACTTTTCACAAAAAACCAAGATGCATTCAATGCTAAAACTGAACTGTTGCAAATCGGGATGGTAGCCGAACAACGTGTTCGTAATGATGCCCAATTTTACCAAAGCGCCGAATACCAAGAGCTTTACGACGATTATCACAAACAAGATTTGATGATCTTAGGAGAAGCCATCGTCTTTATTATAACCTTGGTTTTAGGTGTTTACCTCGTCAACAGAAGTTATAGGCGTGAGGTAGATAATGCACGGCAGCAAAGAAATTTCTTGCTATCCATTACCCATGAGCTTAAAAGCCCACTCGCAGGGATAAGGCTCTCTCTTGAAACCATCAAAAAGCGTGTACTCCCTGATAAGGTGCGCGTTCAGCTAAGCGACAACGCAATCGGAGAAACTTCTAGGCTCACTTCTTTGGTTGAAGATCTTCTCCTTTCGGCAAAACTGGATACTACTTACGTCCCTAACAAAGAGCCTATTGATCTAGGAATTTTAGCTGAAATCTGGGTTAATCGCTTAAAAACCAAATATCCGAATGTTAATTTTCATTTAAAGTTAGAAGGTGAAGAACTTACTGTTCTTGGAGATCAATACGGACTTAACTCGGTTTTTAGCAACCTACTCGAGAATGCCGTAAAATACCTGGGAGCTGGCAATAGCGTGGGCTTGGGCGTTTTCGAAAGGGGAAAAGATGTACTCCTCCAGGTAAAAGATGATGGTCCAGGAATCCCCAATTCCGAGAAGAAAAGAGTCCTAAAAAAGTTCTACAGAGTAGGAAATGAAGACACTCGTCAAACAAAGGGCACTGGCCTCGGTTTATATATTGTCAACGAGGTTGTAATTGCCCATCATGGTAAGGTCAATATCGATGACAATAAGCCTCACGGGACGGTTTTTAACATTAGCCTGCCTTTTGGGGAAGTCTCTTAATACAACCTATTAGCACATGGACTGCATACTTCTCGTCGAAGACGAACAAAGCATTCGCGAACCTGTCAAACTCAACCTAGAACTTGAAGGGTATGAAGTCGTCACGGCCTCTACCGGGAAAAAGGCGCTCAAAGCCATTAAAGAACAGCATTTTGACCTCCTCATACTGGATGTAATGCTTCCCGAGGTAGACGGATATCAAATCACCGAACAGGTAAGGCTCACCAATGAGCAAGTACCCATCATTATGGTGACTGCAAAAGCCGATGGTGCAGATCGTATCATGGGACTGAAAAAAGGTGCAGACGATTATCTAGCAAAGCCCTTTCAGCTTGAAGAACTCTTGTTACGGGTAAATAAGCTCCTCACGCGAAGCAAAGGTGCTGAAAATGCGAGTGCTGAATTTATTGAGTTCGGCCCCAATAAGGTGAACTTTAATACATACGAAGCAGAAACACCACGAGGTCCGATCAACTTGACAAAAAAGGAAGCAATGCTTCTCAAACTATTGGTCGATCGGAAAAATGAGGTGGTTAGTCGTCAACAGATTCTTCAGTCTGTCTGGGGCTATGATGTTTACCCTAGCACTAGAACGATCGATAATTTCATTTTGTCTTTTCGTAAGTACTTCGAAGAAGAACCTAAAGAGCCTAAATACTTCCAAAGCGTGCGTGGAGTAGGCTACAAGTTTGTCAGCCCAAAAGAACGCACCGTTTCCGAGGCGGTATTGGGTTAATCGTTAAACTAACCACCTTAAAGTGCCTGCTTTCATTGATTTGAAAGCAGGCACTTTAATTTACTAGTACTTAGAAAGGCTCTTACCTTCGCCGCGTGGAAAAGTACCTGATCAAAACGTTTACCGGCCTCGAGCAGGTATTGGCTGACGAGCTCACTGCCTTAGGGGCAGAAAATGTGAAAGCTGTAAGCAGGGGCGTGCTCTGTGAAGGGTCAGATCGACTTATGTATCGAGCTAACCTTGAGTTGCGCACTGGACTTCGTGTTTATAAGCACTTAGCTGATTTTGATGCAAGTAGTCCAGATGCACTTTATTACGGAGTAGGTGATTTCGACTGGGAAAGTATACTCCCTCGAGATGGAACCTTTTGGGTAACCAGCACCGCCAACAATACAGAGTGGGTGCTGAACACCATGATCGTGACTTTGAAAACTAAGGATGCGATTGTAGACAAACTCCGAATTGGAGAAACTCGTCCAAACATCGAAAGAGATCGCCCAGATTTGCGCGTTCATACGTACGTGCATGATGGCTTGGGCAGCGTTTGGCTTGATAGTACTGGAGATCCACTTTTTAAAAGAGGTTACCGCCTTCGAACACTAGAAGCACCAATCAATGAAGTCCTTGCCGCAGGAATCTTATCTCTAGCAGAATATTCAGCCTCTACTCCACTCGTTGACCCAATGTGTGGTTCTGGGACTTTTCTAATAGAAGCTGCCCGTATGGCGATGAATATTCCTTCGCAAAATGAGCGTCAATTCTTCGCCTTCATGAATTGGCCAAGCTTTGATGCAAAGCGATGGCAAGTTGTTCGACAGCAAGCTCTATCACGTGTTCATCGCGGGCAGATCGCACCGATTATTGGTAGTGATTTAGAAAGACGCGCGATTCGTTATGCAGACAGGAACATTCATCAATCTGGCTTGAGTAAGCGTATAGAGCTGCATGAAGCAGATTTCTTCAACGTCTCAGCTCCTTATGACAAAGGAAAACTGATCATGAACCCTCCTTATGACGAACGTCTCTCTATTGAAAGAGGAGCCGAGTGGTATGGAGACATTGGCCATGCACTCAAACACTACTGGTCTGGCTGGGAAGCCAATATTGTTTCAGGTTTCAAGGATGGTCTTTATGCGTTAAAGCTTACGCCAAAACGTAAAATCCCATTGGACAACGGTGGTATCCCTGTTGAACTATGGCGAATCCCTATGTACGCTGGGTCTAAATTTGACACGATAGAACCAATGCCAGAAGGTGATGTTGTTGTAGAAGACAAGACCTACCATAGTGATGAAGACTAGAATAGTTATTTCTGTTGTAGCACTATTTACATCTGTGACTTTTGCGTCTGCGCAAGGTCAGCCTATTGAAACCAATTCAGCACCAGTAGATTCTACTTCCATTCCTACGCTAGCAGAATTAAGATCAGCAGTCTTGAGTTCAGAAGTTAATACTGGACAAGGACAGGTCATCGTTCCGGGAGAGCACAGGGCACTTTTCTGTCGTTTTGACGATAAGTTGGATCAAAAACGAATCCCTCTCCGGATGCGTCTCGGCTCAGTGGAGGAAGTAAATCGTATGGAAGGTAAACCGGGGTATACCGTTGGCCGCCAACCTGAGTAAAGGCTGCTAGTCTAAATCGAGCAGGTCCTGCACACCATTTATCCTACTGCGTTGAAAGCCTTCAGCCAGTGAATAGCCAGCTGGTCTTCCCATATCCTTTGCACGAGAACGGATGAAATCGAAGTAATCTGACCCCGTTAAAGGCGTTTCTGGCTCGTTACTTTCTGGATCAAAAAACTGGGTCTTATAAGCCTTTATACACTCGAGTTTCTTGTCAAAATGATCCGAGATGTCTACGACTACATCTGGCGTTTGATAATAGTCTTGGATGTAGTGTAGCAGGTTATTTGGGCGATGAGGCTCTTGATTTTCACCTTGAAACGTAGTATCCCATTTCCGTAGGCCAGAATAGTAACATGCGTCTGCAATGAGCTTGGCTGCACGTCCATGGTCAGGATGTCGATCAGACAGTGCATTGGCAAGTACTAGTTTTGGTTTACACCAACGGATGATCTCAATAATTTGAGTCTTGTGGGCATCATCAACCACAAACTTCCCATCGGCCATTGCAAGGTTTTGGCGAAAGCTTGCTCCCATAATCTTCGCACTAGCAGCTGCTTCACTGTCACGAGATTTCGCTGATCCCCGCGTCCCTAATTCGCCTCTGGTTAAGTCAAGAAGTCCAAACGAATGCCCTTTTTCCGAGTGCGCAAATAAAGTGCCCGAACAAGAGAGTTCGATATCATCTGGGTGTACACCAATTGCAAGGATGTCAATCTTCATAAAGAGAGAGTAAAATGAAAAGCTTAGTTATGCGAGACTTACAATAGTAGCAACACGCTAAGTACAAAAAAAACCTAGTTGCCACAATGTGGCAACTAGGCTCATGAAAGCTCTTTGCGTCCTATAAGTTTACTTACTAGCCTCGTTACGGAATTTGCTAAGGAATGCTTCCATCTGCTTTCCAGCAGCTTCGCGACCTCCAAGGCCAAAGCTTAGCGCGAAGGCAACAGCTAAAGCTCCTAGTGTGAGTCCAAAGGCAAGATTCACGATATCATCAGCAAGTCCCATCGTACGAAGAGCAATCGCGATGAAAAGACCCAAGATTGCAAAACGTGCAATAGACGCTAGGAAAGAACTTCCTTGGCTACTTGAGATAGCGTTAGCAGCATAAGTAGCGATAACGTTGCCAATCGCAAGGATGACAAGTCCGAAAATAATCTGGACTGAGATCTCGAACATTTCGTCCAGCAGCACTGCTAGCTTGTCAAACTCCAAGACTTCGATTGCGGTGAGTACCCCACTAAAAACGATGAAGAAGAAAACAACACCAGATACAACTTTCGAGATCGATGTGTTACCTATCAAATTAGATAGCTGCATCTTCTCGGCGAAGCCGTCGACATTGACACCTTCTAGCAAGCTAGAAATGAAGCCAGAAACAAAACGTCCTAAGTAGTAGAATACAGTAATGATTACTCCAGCAGCAAGAATCTTCGGAATAGCATTTAATACATCCTGAAGAATGTTAATAGCAGGTCCTGAAATTGCTTCTATCCCTAGTGTATCAATAGCTGCAATGAGGATTGGAATGAAAACGATAACGAATACAACCTGCCCAACAAGCTTTGCCCAATTTACATTATCGCTAAGGCCGAAGCGCTCAGTTAGGCCTTCTACACCGCCAACTGCAAGCGAAACAAGCTCACTAACAAGCGTGGCTATGATATAGCCCGCAAAAGCGATCACTCCAGCTCCAATTATTTGAGGAAGTACGTCTACGAAGTTGTTTACGAGGTTCTTCAACGGCTCAAGAGCAGCAGTTACGCCTAACATATCAAGAACGGCCATTAGTACAACAACCATCAAAAGGTAATAGACTAGCTTCCCGACCATCTTACCAATGTTGATTCGTTTGCCTTTTGCACCTCGATCTACACGGTCTTGAAGTCCAGTGTTGTTGATCAGCTTACGAACAACACCTGAAAGAACCTTTGCTATGAAGTATCCTACGATGAGCAATAAAACAGCTCCAATGATGTTTCCGAGCACTGAAGGCTGAAGTCCAATCGAAGTTGAAAGGTTTGAAAAAAAGAGTTTAACTTGATCCATAGTTAGCTTGGTTTTTTAAGAAAGTCTCTCGTTTCTGAGAATGTCTTCGGTTAATGTTAAGGCAATGTATTGATGCCAAAATTGTAAGACGAAGAATGTTGCCTTGAAGTCACACATTGTTAGTAACCCTTGAAATATTCACGGTTTCGCCTGTGTTTACACTTTAATTTTACTATGACAAAATCCATAGAAATCCCTGATTTTCATCTAGTAACGCTCTCGAAAAGGGAGGCAGAAGCCATTCACATTCGGCAACGAGAATTTTTTGAGCAAGGAATACCTCGTGAGGTGAAATTTCGTAAAAAAGCGCTTTTAAAGCTTCGCGAGGTTATCAAAAAGAAGGAGCAAAATCTGACCGAGGCGTTAGCACATGACCTCAAAAAACCCGCTTTCGAGTCTTTTACAAGTGAGATCGGCTTTGCTTACCAAGATATCAGCCACACGTTAGACAAAATAGATGCTTGGGTTCGACCATCAGAGAGAGAAGTTGGTGTAGCACTGTGGCCCGCTTCTGCTGAATCGAGGTTTTTCCCAAAGGGTGTCGTGCTGATAGTTTCTCCTTGGAACTACCCCTTCAATCTAGCCATAGCACCTCTGATAGCTGCAGTAGCTGCTGGCTGTTGTGTTGTTCTAAAACCAGCAGAAGATACTCCTGCAGTTTCTCGAGTGATTGGTGAAATAATCTCTGAAGTTTTTGACGCCCAGCACGTCAGTGTCGTACAAGGGCCTGGTAGTAAGGTTGTTGAAACCCTTATGGATGGCGGAAGATTCGACCATGTGTTTTATACTGGTAGCACTCGGGTCGGCAGAATATTGGGAGAAAGATGTGGCAGAGAGCTCATCTCTTGCACTCTTGAGCTAGGTGGTAAGAGTCCAGCAATTGTTATGAAAGACGCTTCTTTGAAAGTCACTGCTGATAGGCTTGTCTGGGGTAAGTGTTTCAATGCTGGTCAAACATGTGTAGCACCAGATTATCTGCTTGTACAACGTGACGTATTCGAGGCAACAATCACAGAATTAAAGAAATCTCTTACTTCTGCCTACGGGGAAGAGCCAAAAGAAAGCCCTGATTTTGCTCGGATTATCACAGAGCAACACTTCGAAAGATTGAGTGATTTACTTTCTAGTGGCGAAATTCTTCACGGTGGAAAGTCAGACAAAGCGTCGAAATACATATCCCCAACGCTGATAAAGGTTGATGACTTGGATAGTCCGCTGATGCAATCAGAAATCTTTGGGCCGATCCTTCCAATTATCGCTTTTGACACATGGAACGATGCAAAAAAGATAATTGCAAGAAATCCGAATCCACTAGCGGCGTACATGTTTACGGAATCTAAGTTAGATGCCAATCGATTCATTGAGGAAGTGACGTTTGGAGGAGGTTGTATCAACGATACAATTATCCATCTAGGCGTTCCTGATTTACCTTTTGGAGGAGTCGGTCAAAGTGGATGGGGACGATACCATAGTGATGAAGGGTTTAAGGCGTTTTCTAACCAAAGAAGCATTGTTAGAAGCACAACCAAAGTGAACATCCCGACGCGTTACGCACCTTACAAACAACCATTTATTCAAGCCGCAAAATGGCTTATAAAATAATGCTTGGATAACAACACACGAACCGCTTTTTACAGGCACGTGTGGGCTATATTTGGGCTTGCTTATGAAAATTCTAAACCACTTTCTTTTACTATGCTTGGTTGTTTCAAGCGTTGTTTTTATTGGCTGTGATTCTACGAATCCAAATTGGGAAGTGGAATCAAACCAAGCTGAGCCAATTCACGCGTCGATGCAAAAAGTTACCGACGTAATTGTATACGATATTTTCAGCCCTCCGCAAGCTTCTCGTATCTACGCATATACAAGCATTGCCGGCTATGAAGCTGGTAGACATTTAAACGGAGAGTTTGTAACCTCAGCTGGTCAACTCAATGAAATGCCAGAAATGCCGACACCTGAATCAGGTAAGGATTATGCGTTCTCGCTCGCTGCTGCAATAGCTATTTTAGAAACAGGAAAAGCGCTCATTTTTTCCGAGGATCAAATTGATGCCTATCGAGTTGAAATCGAGAATCAATTTCGTGATGTGAAAATGCCTGAAGAGGTTTTTGATCGATCTGTCAGCTACGGCGAAGCAGTCTCAAAAGCCGTATTAATGTGGGCTGATTCAGACAACTACAAACAAAGTCGAACCTTTCCAAAATTTAGCATCACTTCTGATGCCTCAAGATGGCGACCTACCCCACCCGATTACATGGATGGTATCGAACCACATTGGCTGACTATTCGTCCTTTCCTGTTAGACAGTTCGCAACAGTTCAAGCCACTTCCCCCACCAGCTTTTGATCTCACAGAAGGGAGTAAGTTTCATACTGACTTACTTGAGGTCTACAACGCACTCGACGAAGACACTGAAAATCGAGTTGAACTCGCCTCATTCTGGGATTGCAACCCTTTTGTGAGTCATCACCGAGGACATGTCATGTTTGCAACCAAGAAAATCTCTCCAGGTGGACACTGGATGGGCATTGCAAAAACAGTTGCTCAATCAGAGAATATATCAGCAGCCGAAGCTTTAGAAACCTACTTAAGAGTTTCCTTATCCTTAGCTGATGGCTTCATAAGCTGTTGGGACGAGAAGTATAGATCTAATCTCGTGCGCCCAGAAACACTGATTAATCAATACATCGATGAAGATTGGCAACCAGCTCTTCAAACGCCTCCATTCCCAGAGTACACCAGTGGTCACTCTGTGATCAGTCGTTCGGCAGCTGTAGCCATGACCGATCTGTTTGGTGAAAACTTCGCTTATACAGACAGTGTGGAAGTAGATTGGGGACTAGCTGCTCGCAAGTATGACAGCTTCTTTCAAGCAAGTGAAGAGGCTGCAGTTTCA
>CALDTK010000077.1 GCA_937924035.1 uncultured Saprospiraceae bacterium
TAGCCGATATTTGAGTCCACTACTCTCCCCCTGAAGGATAATAAAAACATGGCTGGTGGTATTGGTCAAGCAAAAGTCTTTTCCGAAGAACAGCTGACACGCGTATTCACCGAAATTGCGACAAGAAAACACCCAGAGCGAAATCTCTGCGTGGTGCTGCTGTCATTCTCGTTGGGCCTCAGAGCCCAGGAGATCGCCCTACTGGAAAACCAACTGCTACTCGATATCGGTGACCAGTACCCGGCAGGATTTGAGGTTTCACCGGAACTGACGTTGCCGGCACGACTGACCAAAGGCGCCAGAGCGACCGCCACGGATGATGACGAAGACATCGATTCGGAATCCAAACGCTCCGGAAGAAAATCGGTTCGATTCAATCTGAATGAATTTGATGATGTCGTCAAACTCATAGCGGATGATGCAAAATCGGGAAATATAATAGAACCTACAAACTACTACCCGGCACGACCTAAAAAGAAAGGTAAGTCACGCGTATTGGCTATCGTCGATCCGCTACTAAAACAGGCCCTTTATAACTACACACTCGTGAAGTTAGAGAGCCAACATAAACTGTACAAAAAGGCTCCTTTCATTGTCTCCCAGAAAGACGGTCCGTACTCACCGAATACAATGCAACAGTTGATGGCTAAGATATATCGCGAATGGGCAGGTATAAAGGGTGCCAGTAGTCACTCAGGTAGGCGAACATTTGCAACGACACTACATTAAGAAAGAAAACGAGTCAGTGAAGGTGGTACAAGCCCTACTCGGCCACCGATCAGCTGCCACTACCATCATCTACGAAAAAGAACCCTCAGACACTGAGAAGAAACATGCGCTAGCTAAAGGTCGAATTCGCTCATAAATATTGTAGTAATACTAAACCTGGTAGCGGTTTAGTTAGTCCTAAGTGATAATCGATCCGAATACGCTGTTCTTCGTCGTCCAGCCGATAGGCTCTGAAGTGCCCTTTACGGTCATCGACGAGTACACAGATCCGTTAGACTTTTTGTACGCCTTTGCCTCAAAGCTGTGTTCTAAACGTTATTTTACTCAGGAATTTCACCAACACATTGACAAGCATCGCTCATAGGTGAAAGATTGATTGAAACCTAGGCCGTCGGTCGCGTCAACAACAAGGAAAAGTGCATGAAAAGTCTATATAGAGAATGGACGCTATTGCTATTTCTGATTATTGCCCTTTCATTATTAGCTAGCTCAACTGATGAACGATTCCCCGGATGTTGATGAAACACGACGGTCTGTTTGTGCCCTGTGAGGCAGACGACGATGATGAAATGTTCCCGGTTGGAATCTTTGTATTCAACATCACCAGGATGACAGCGTATCTGCACGCAATAAAACGTTCAACTGATGCGGTCACCGTCAGTGAGTTCCATCGCTCTAAGTCAACAATCAATGAATCTCATCTTGATAGCGTTGACCTTAAAAAGCCGGTTATCGTCGCTGAGATTTCCCCGGGTAGATACAATCTGATTGATGGCCATCACCGTATGGCGAAAGCCAGGAGAATCGAGCTGGCCACCTTGCCAGCTTACCGCCTGCAGGCACATGAGCACCTTCAATTCCTCACTACCCGAAAGGCCTATGACGCCTACATCGATTACTGGAACGGCAAAGTAAAAGACCAGGCATGACTAAAGCTGCAGCAAAAAAAACCACTGGCACACGCGGTAAACTCCGCATTGGTGATGACTGGAACGCGATTACCATCATCGCGCTATCACAAAGCAACCCACTCAAGGCCGTGGCCGAGTTTGTTGAGAACAGCATCGACGCCGGTGCGACCCGCATCGATATTATTCGTGGTAAAGAGAAAGGCGATGCGTACCTTAAAATAAAGGACAACGGGCGCGGTATACCGCGTGACGATCAGGGTGTGCCCAATTTTAAGTATGTGGCCACTCACATCTGCGATTCAATCAAGCGGCAACTCAAAGCCAACGGTACTAAAGGCATGCAGGGTGAGTTTGGTATTGGTCTACTGAGCTTCTGGACGGTTGGTGAGGCACTGTCGATGCTATCCCCTGCAGCCGATGGCAAGACGTATGAAATGCAGATGGCCAAGGGTGACCAGGGCTACTCGATCAATCAGCGTCGTACCTTGTTTGAAGAGCAAGGCACCGAGCTCACTATCAAGCCGCTGTTGTCCGGACTACGGCAGTTTTCAGGGGAAAAAATTCAGTGGTATCTCGCTTCAGAGCTGCGTGACCGCATCCGCCAGTCAGGTGTTGATATCACGGTACGTGATCGTACTTCACGCAAAGAATTCAAGGTCGAGCCACGTAAATACGATGGCAGACTGCTGCACTTGCCGGTCATTGATGATCTGTATCTTGAACTCTATCTGTCGGAGCCAAAGGCCAGTAACGAAGTCGGCTTGTATCGATCGGGCACCCGGGTACTTCCCACCATCACAGATCTTGAGCGCTTCGCACATACACCATGGACGAGTAATTATCTGCAGGGCATTGTTGATGCGTCCCGCTTAAATCTCACGCCTGGTACACGGCTGGGCGTTATTCACGACGAACAGCTGCAACACCTGGCTGACGCGCTAAAACCCATTGAAGAACGACTCTTGCAGGAAATAGAAGCGCAGCAAGCGGCAGAAGATGAACAGGCAAGCCAACAAATTCTTAAAACGCTAACTAAGGCTTTTCGTGAGGCGTTAATCACGCTGCCAGCGGAAGAATACGATTGGTTCGATCTTAAGCGCCAGTCGACTATCAGAAAGCCCGAACCTGGTGCACTCAACAGTGACCAGCCAAGTGCCGATGAGCTTGGGGGCAATCATAACAACGGCACCGGTCAGGATGAAGGTGAAGTGCTGTCCGGCGCTCCGGTTGATGATGACGATGGTGAGCACCCGGACTCCGGTGAAGAAAAGCAACAGGCTTTATTCGACTACATCGGCCCACTGGCAAGCGTTCGAATATCACCTGCCTCAAGTGTCGTAAAAGTTGAAGAGTCACGAACGTTTCGTGCTATCTCACGCGATAAACGCCGTAAACAAATAGATCGTGAAGTGCTCTATCAGTGGCGCATACTCGAAGGGGACGGCGCGCTTGATAACCTTGAATCTGAAATAGCCACCTTCACTGCAGGTGAAGAGCCTGGTCTTGTAAAGCTGGGCATTACTGCGACTGAAGGTGATTTGATGTTTGAAGCGGAAGCACTGGTGACAGTGACATCAACCCTCATCGAGGGTGGTGGTAAATCATCCAACAGTGAAAGCAAACAGCAAGGCTTACCTGCCTACTCTTTCCGTCGGGCTGCAGGTGAGCTCTGGCGATCGGAGTTTGATGTTGACCGGAACCTGGTCATCATCAATAGTGGACATCGTGATTTTGTTTACGCCTCGAAAACTAAAGCACT
Source organism: uncultured Saprospiraceae bacterium (assembly GCA_937924035.1). GTDB lineage: Bacteria > Bacteroidota > Bacteroidia > Chitinophagales > Saprospiraceae > CALDTK01. The sequence continues at coordinate 3,400 of CALDTK010000077.1, forward strand.
AAAGCTGCGCTACATCTGCAGGCTGTATTCGAAAGAGCTCGTGATTAAAAACTTCCCGGGTGCTCGACCAGATGAACTACTTGAACGCATGATAGAAATATCGTTGTACACAGAAGAAAACCTGAGATGAGGGAAAAAGTCACATGACCAAATTACCCACCCGTGCCGCTGCAAAGCCAGTCTTGCTACTGGAAGCTAGACCGGATTCAATCATGCTGCAGGAAACGAGTCTGTGGCTGCAGAACTTCATCTCTGATCGAACCAGGGAAGCCTACAAAAAAGCAGTGCAGGATTTTGCAGGCATTGCGGAGCTTGAAACTGCTGATGATTTGTTCGATGTAGACGCCTCTACAGTGCTTGCCAGGCGTGAACATCTACTGGCCAATCAATGTCCAATAGCTCGGTCACCAATCGTATGTCGGCGCTCTCATCGCTGTTCAAACACCTGTGTGACAAGCAAGTGGTGCAGACCAACCCGGTGCAAGGCATCAAACGACCGAAGACCACCGCAGCAAGGTGTCACACCAGCGATCGCTAACAAGATGGTTTGCAAAATACTCGATGACACTGCAGAGGCGATGGCCACAGCCAAAACACCCAATGCCGCCATGCTCGCAGCGCGTGACAGCGCAATAGTGCATGTACTGTTCTACCTCGGCCCCCGGGTGTCAGAAGTATGTGCTATGAACGTCGGTGACATCGTGGCTGACGGTGAATACACCGTAGTGAAGCTCACGGTCAAGGGTGGCCAAGCGCACCGCGTGCCGGCACCGCCAGAGGCGCTAGCGGCTGTAAAGCTCTATCTGTCGATGGCTGGCCATACAAAAGGTGCGATGTTTCGGCGAGTAAAAGGGGGGGATGGGCTGAGGAAGCAGCCTAACGGCCAGAAATTAACTAACAGTCCTATTATTTATTCGGGACGATATGAGTCTATCCAGTATCCAGAATCACGTTTGTAAATGGAGAAATACATATCACCCGCTTGCAGTAGAGTTATCGGGTCTCCTTCAATAAGAATTGTGTTTTTA
>CALDTK010000078.1 GCA_937924035.1 uncultured Saprospiraceae bacterium
GATAAGCGGTCACATAGATAACTGTCCGAATGATAGCAATTCTAATCAGTCAGACGTAGACGGTGATGGTTTAGGTGACGCTTGTGATCTCATTGATGACAGGCCTGACAGCGAATTTTCAGCACAGATACAACAGGCTAGCCCTGAACGATGCATTGCCATAGATGAATCAGGCAATGCTGATTCCGCTCTGTGTTCAAATACCGCCGAAAATCAGATTTACGACTTTTTCAGAGTCGATGGAACCAATGATTCGTACACTATTCAATCGCAGCCAAGCTCACTTTGCCTGACAGTCGCTGGTGCCGCTACGACCAACCAGGCCAATATTCTACAAGAGGATTGTAGCAACGCCGCCAATCAACAATTTCGATTAGTTCCTGACGGAGCTAACATCATTCTGTATACAGGTACCGGAGATGGAACTAAGGTCGTTGATGCAAGCGCGTCCACCGGTAACATTCAGCAGTGGACCGATTTCGGCAATAGTAATCAGCGCTGGAAACTCATTATTCAAGATGATCAGACTAATGACACAGAACCGCCAGTAGCAACAATCTCGAACCCATCGTACTCTGCTGAAATACTAGAGCAATCTCCAGTTATTTGGGGTTCAGCAAAAGATACTGGCGGATCCGGATTTAGCCGTATAAGGGTAGCCATCAAAGATCGCGATACCAACCTTTGGTACAATGCCACTGTCGGTAATTTCGGTCCATGGATCGAACAAAGGGCAATATTAACCAACACGACCAGCACGGACACCCAATGGTCTCTCTCGACAACTTTGCCACCGGGCCACTACACCGTCGTTGCCTCGGCTGTAGACAATTCCGGTAACTTTTTGACCACGTCCAACGGTAATACCGACTGGACTGGCACCCGCTTCTATGTTGCAGCAACCATTGCTGATCTCACTCCACCAACAGCATCTATCGCCACCCCCTCCTCTCCCGGTGTCATTCTCACTACTTCACCCACCATAACTGGCTCCGCCTCTGACACCGGCGGATCAGGCTTTGATCGAATTCGTGTCGCCATTAAAGATCGAACTACAAACCTTTGGTATAGCGCCTCTACCGGTACCTTCGGTTCATGGATTGAACAAACTGCTAACCTTTCCAACACCACTGTTACCCAAACTGACTGGGCACTTCCTACAACCCTGCCACCCGGACACTACACGGTCGTTGCCTCCGCTATTGATAATTCTGGTAACGTCAGAACCACACCTTCTGGTGGCACCGCTTGGACTGGAACAAGATTCTACGTGGAAGCACCGGTTGTGGATACCACTCCACCAACCGTTACAATCTCTACCCCCGCTGCGTCCGGGGCAATACTCAGCTCATCACCTACTATCAGCGGATCCGCTGCCGATGCTGGGGCTTCTGGTTTTAATCGAATACGTGTTGCTATAAAGGACCGCGCTACGAACCTCTGGTATAACGTATCTACCGGCACTTTCGGCCCCTGGATTGGACAGTTTGCTACACTCACAAACACGTCTACCGCGCAAACCGACTGGTCGTTTCCTACCAACCTGCCACCCGGACACTACACCGCTGTTGTCTCAGCTGTCGATAACGCTGGCAACTATATGACTAACTCATCCGGCAGCACTGAATGGACAGGGATTCGATTTTACGTCGACTCATCCAACTGATAGGAACATAGAAGCCACAGGTTGCGCATGAATCAATATCCATTACGGCCTGAGTTAACGCTCCATATTCGGAAATTCGCAAACCAATCATCTAATCGGCTTGATCGGTAAGGTTAAATTCGGGAGAAATTTTAGATAAACAAAAACTGCACGTTGGGCGTTAATGGAAAGGCGATTGGAAAAGTGAATTTACATCTCAACCCACCCCGGCTCGATAAGGCGCAGCCTCAATAAATCTGCCATAAGAGCCGCGTCCAAATACGATTGATGACGGCCATCATTGTGGAGAGGCCCGTATCCGTCCTTAACGTCTAAACATAGATCTTTGGAACCAACACACAGAACATCAGACGGATCTAAAACTAGAACCGACGTGTCACTTCTACCGATAAGCTAGGGTCTAAATTTCTTTTCCACTAATTCGTGAAGACTATATGAATAATCTATCAAATTATAATATTCGGCATCCATCACTTTCCTATCGATTTCAGGCGCACTATTACCACCAATACGATCTTTATGTTTTTCACTTTTGAAGAACGTTATCAATGGAACATTTTCAACATCTTCGATATAAGCCTGAGAAGGATTGAAATGTTTTTTAAGCGACCAGTGCACTTCATGATCACCATATAGATGGATCCAGGTTCCATCCGGCAAACACTCTACATATTCTCTAAGCACATCATCAAAGTAATTCATAGAAAGAATATACCTGTCTAGCTCACTTGGTACTGCATCAGACTGTAACTGCCTACTGAAGTCAGGATAAAACGCGAACGGATAGTGCGTTGTTAGCGTTATGATAAAGTGAAAAAATGGCTTGTCCGACTCAATCAGATCACACGAATTCTCCAATACCACGTGATCGTAAAACCCGAATGTCGTAGAATCTTCCAACCCATCTTCTCTAAACTCCTCAGCGAAGATCAAATGATCGAAACCACCATTTCTTAGTCCCTTCTTCCTATCGAAATACGTTCCGTCCATTCCATGTAACAGCGCGGTTTCAAAGCCCGCAGGAAACTTATGAGGTAAAAATTGTCCCTCATATTGTCCGTAATTAATTTTATAAGGCGCTATGCCGCCAACTGGCTCCATACCAGCAATGACCGTAAAATCCGCGTCTGAGGAACCTGAATCATGAATTGTTTTCAATTTTATTAACTCCCCCCCTACAGCTAAAGAACTCATAAACGGAATACGGTTTTCTTTAGATAAACCCTCAAATGCATTCCATCCCAAACTTTCAACTTGAATCACAACAATATTTTTAATCGTATCAGGCTGGATGGAGTCAAACGTGCCAATGAGGTCGGTATTTCTGTTATTTTCTATACGCCTCTGTATAGACAATGAAAGCAAAGCGCTTTGATTCAGGTATATCGCTTCTCCTAACCATGTTTTCACATACCCATGTGCTACGCCAACATCTCTAACGCTTCTCCATGTTTTTATATCTCCAACAGTGTTAACCCCAAAGAACCCAACAAACGACAATAACGAAAACAGAAAGAAAGCGGTAATACCAAACTTTCGACTACCGTTGAAAAACTTTGATTTATAATAGAATACGCACTTCAAAGCCAAACTAAAAATTCCAATTGCTAACACAATCGGTTGGACAAAAGACATATCATTATTCATTCCCATCCAACCTTCATAAAACTGATTGGATAAAACAAGCCAACTCATTGGCTGACCAAACTGAACAAGGTACGTCAACATCGACACACAAAAAAGAGTTGTACAGAAGAAGAAAAAGTAATGTAGGTATCTATTTTTTACAGCAAAAAAGACCGAGAATACCACGAGAATAATACATGTAATATCAAACGATCTATGGAGAACACTATTGAAGAATGTCTCCGCAGCTCTAGACTGAAACGAAACAACATGCAAAATAAACAATTCCAAAACTACAATTGCCATGCAAATAATTAGTGAAAAGCCAATTTTCGAAGACTTCATTACTATTTCATCTGTCCGCGTTTAACCCGATGCGATTAACAACCCTTGATACAACAGAAGGGGCTAATTCATCGGTGTATACCTCGTTTACCCCATAGATAAACTTGAGAGCAAATAGACGGTACAAATCATTAATAGTGTGCACATAGGTATGTACACCGTTACTTCGTAGTTTCCATGCGATATAGGATCTGGCCCGTGGATAGTCTAAGGTTACTGCATAAAGGTCACGCGATATGCTATTCAGGTAGATATCCTGATAGCTGGAATTATCTTTGTATAGAGTCCATATAATTCGATCGAACCCAATGGATCTTGCGATGTCATACTCGTGGATACCATAAATCTGTGGGATAAAACGATTGTTGGCATCTTTAAAGTATTCGAATATTTGCCTTAACCCCTCAATATTTCGTTCCTTAATATCCGTAATCACCACAACATGCGTGTTATTTTCTAAGAAGCGATGCAACGTATTCAAGTTACAGTTTTTATAAGGGGCTTCGGTGACCAGTTGGTTGAACTGCTCCAATAAAACTCGACCCTTCGATGGTCGGTCAAAGTGGTATTCAAAACTCTCTTCCCAATCGTGCAAACAAACAAGCTTTTCATCACTGGTAAAAACGAAATCTAATTCAATGTGAGTGTATCCATTGCTGACACTCTGTTGCATCGCCTCTAGTGAATTAGTGTACTTTTTGTCTAAATATACCCCCCCGGAGTGCGCCACTCTTCCACCGACATCTTTGAAAAACCATACCATTAGCAGGCTTATCGCCAATGCCGCCAGCGAAAGAATAATTTTTGTTAATCGTTTTTTGTTGATTACAATTCCCTCTATTGATCTCTATGCTCAAAAGGTAATACTTAGAAAGAAGAAATCAATCAAAACAGCCGCGGAACCACATATGGATTCTGAATATAGCTACATTACTTATTAAAGATCCTACGGGCAAGATGCCGTTTAACACCAGCTGCAGATCTGACGTATCCGTAAAACCTATTACTTTGATTGATGCTATCGCTATCATCAAAAAGATGACTAATTGATACGGCATCATTCATAGGCAATCGAGGCACGCACATAGGATTGCTGCCAAATGTGGCAAACTCTTTGTTTCCGTCATCAAATGCTAACGTATACCCGCTATCTTTAGCCAGCCTCTCAACCCAGGGACTTTTGTAACCCAGTGGATAAGACAAAGCCGTAACACTGGAACCTTTTATGCCACCTATCGTAGACTTAGAGTTCACTAACTCGGTGACTAATTGATCAACCGGAAGACCTGCTAATGCGTGATGAGAAAATCCATGTGAACCAAGCTCTACACCTTGGTAGGCTACACTTCGCAACTGTTCTTCGTTCATCAGCGGCAATTCGGAGTGTTTACTATTGCTATTCTCCCAGCTATTGGTTTCTCCGATACAGCCCGCAACCACAAATACCACCGCTCCATACCCAAAATCCTGCAAAAGTGGCCATGCATGAGTAAAAAAATCTAAGTAACCATCATCAAATGTTAATAACACACAGCGCCCAGTTGGCGGAACGCCAGTTGAGACGTAGGTATGCAACTGCTTTAGTGAAATAGAGCGATAGCCATTATCACGTAGCCAATTCAGATGTTCTGTAAATACCTCCGTCGACGTAGTCCACTCTGCCAACTCACCTGAGATATCATCTGAAATAGAGTGATAACTGAGAACAGGTATTGATGTCGAGAAACTTGTCTCTTGTAACCCTACTCTAGAGTGACGTGGTGGCTCCCAGTACACTTGACGCTTCAATCTGTCAGATATATCTAGATCTATGTCTTTTCTTACGTACGGCACTATTCCAGAATATTTGTCTTTTGAATCGGACTTACAATATGCAATTATTTTGTAGAGATCTGCGTCATATTCACAAACCTTGATAAACCCAAATTCCACAAGCAGGCCATCGAACCCTTCGACCCCGTAGTTATCCTCCCAGGAGAACGCCGGAGTAACTTTACTCTCATGGAACACTTTTGCATGTGACTGTATAAAAACTCCATCATCGGATAGTGCGTGTTTTACCTTACCAAAATACTCAAATAATTTTTCCTTATCACCTAGGTAATACATCATCTCAGTACATAATATAATATCCCACGAGCCTGGTATTTCGTCATCCGAAACATTAAGAGTACGGAACTGAACATTACTATTGTCACTATTTCTTTCTTTAGCTCGTATTAAGGCTGTCGGTGAAATATCCACCGCAAGTATCTCGTGTACATGTGGAGCGCACATATCGGTAAATATCCCTTCTGCACATGCGATCTCCAGTACTTTTCCACAATTAAATTGTCTCAAACAGGCTAACGTCAGCTCGTACTTCTCTGTTTCGTACGTGGACTTATAGTCCCAAGGATCCGTATTAATGAATATAGCTTCGAGCTTCTCCTGTTCACTTAATCTTTGAACATCTGTCGATTGAGGGGAATGCAATTTACTATGATCCCACACCCAACTGTCTTCCCATGCCATTTTGACAGTACGGAACACATTTTTCTTAAACCCTCTAAGAGACGGGAATACAGTCAACTGGTACTTAAAGCTCGACGCGACTCCTTTAAGAGAATATTCAATAAACTTGGCAGTGCTTAAACCAACACTATTTCCATCAACGCTTACAACATGAGCGTTGAGATCAACAAGTCGTCCGAATATATTTTGCTTTTTTTGTATCAAATAACGTTGATTCGGTTTTACTTCGGAGATAGTTTTTTTAAATGGAATTTTCGCAATAGATGGGGTCATAGTCACTTCGCAATCTTTATTTCTTTTTACAAACAACTCGTCTGCACGTAGCACACCGAAGGATCTTAGATCACAATAATGATACTTGGCTTCTGTCTGTTTTAACAGAGTCTCGAGAGCGACTCTCGCCACTTTCCACTTTTCCGTAATACCACGTTCACTATCATAGATATCTGCATAGTCAAAAAACGAAGTCACAAATTGATTTATTATATAGTCAACCGAGAAGTGGCCATTAGGCAACTCACTAATCTCATTTGCTACCACATCTACGCCACGGTTATGAGCAGATAAGATACCGGCAAAAGAAAAGCAATGCCCAAGCAGTTTTTCGACTATAACCTGATCCTTATTCCTACCAGGATAAACATCAAATTGTGGGGATATTCTATCATCCGATGTTAATCCTCTGGTTATGATCTCCAATTCGGATCTAAGTACATTAGAGGCATTTTCTAAAGGCACCATCTTTTCCCTCAACTGATAATGAACCATTAAATCCGGAAGTATCTCAATATTCCTAGATACACGTAGCACACGCTGCCAGAGATCCCAATCTTCTGAATAATCCAGTTCAACAGAAAACAAGCCGCTTTTGGTAAAGATGTCTCGCTTTGTGACAGCAGCATGAACTGAGAAAGGACAATGGTAGCAAAATTCTGAATATAGGTTTTCATAACACTCTATTTTCGAGTGCCCCATCACCCTCCCATCCGGCGAAACATACTCCGTATTACACAAAACTATGTCGCTATCTTGAGAAACAGCCACATCCATTAGACCTTGAAGAACATGCTCATCGATCCAATCATCCGCATCTATAAAATAGATGAACTTTCCTTGGGCATTTTCAACACCTGTATTTCTGGCACTGCTCCTACCACTATTCTCTGTATAGATGTGTTTGATCCTGTCATCGCCGAGCATCGCAGTCTCTATTATCGACGCTGTTTCATCCTCGCTTCCATCATTAACAATGACAAATTCTAAACTCTGAAATGATTGGTTCATTATACTATCAATCAAGCGCTTTATAGTTAACGACCCGTTGTACACGGGCGTAACTACGCTTAAAATCACCTGATTGTCTGGAGTCGTATCTTTAGACATACTCAATACTTAAATGGCAGTGAAAAGTTGGCTATCTAACTCTGGAATTGTTGCTTTTGTATCGTACCAAGATACAAGTCCAACGTTTTTTATAAAACATTGGCTACAACCCAAAAAGAAGAAAACGTCTAAGAACTCCTTAGATACGTTGTGCTCTTCAATTTGCACTAACAATTCAATTTTGCTCTCAGAGATTTCGGAAACAAAACGTCGTAGATAACAATTATAGTTCTTCCCTATCTGGTTGCGCGCTTTGAATTTCACCCCGTAGTGAATTGAATTCGCCTGCGCAGTCACGCCTGGCGCCGCAAATCGCAACGCTTGGAAATGTGATAACTGAGATAAATCAAGAATTATAACTGCACTCAGATTATTAGTCGTCAGATAATTTGTTACACAAGACAATGCAAATGAAGGAATATTTTCTATCTTCAAAATACATTTTTGCCTCACTTCACGATCCGACAGAGTATCGTTACCAGACCCCAAAGAACCAAACGACACAACATCTATAACTTTTCGATCCAAGTTATTAATCGTATTTTCTAGTTCCGATATTATTGCTGTTATTGTCACCTCAGAGCATTCTGCGCTCACGGCTCTGCAGAGACTACTTAAATCGATATTTACAACTACACATTTTTTATCAAAAGTAAAAAACACATCCAGAATATTTCTAACGGTCTCCGAACTTACATCTACGGTCCTTAAACACGGTTTCAATATTCTGCGATTAAAATATAATGAATTCCCATTAAATATTTTCGAAACGGGGATATCGTCAATTTTAATCACACACAAAACCCACAGAGAAAAAATATTTTTTAAAAGATTTTTTTTGCTGGCTATGCCTGTACTGAGAATGCTGGTACCACAGACAATGGAACGTACGTTCGCAAAAACAAGGCTGGCAAACCTGATCGATCCCACTAAATATTGAAATACTATTTTCGAATCAGAAATACGATCAATTACCAACGATACCGGTAAATAGAACTTTCCAAAGCGAGTCAAAACTTCTAGATGAAAGTTTGCTGACGCCACTGCAGAAGTGGAACGATTCAGCGTAATAGATTGCACCCCCCTATGTTCCTGTGTATTTCTCGAAGCATCCGGAAAACAATGTTCTAAATATTGTTCCAAATCGGCGGATCTATATAATTCTACTAATCGCTCATGTTTAGTGCTGGAATGCACAGCGGCTGTCCTGGAAAAACTCATCCCATGTTGGTAAAACCCCAATAGCGACAATTCTTTGAGTTCTTCACCACATACCTTTATATGACTGAATTCTTTATCTATCCACGCATACTTATCACCACGAGATGCCTCGAGCCCCATAAACCAAAACAAGAATTTCAGCCTGCCCCCCCCACTCTTTTTAGGCGAACCGGCATCAACAGTAGTTTCATCAAAAACCAGGCCCAACACTGACTTATAATTGGAACAGGCTTTTTCGACTGAAATATTTTTGACTGTCTTGTTATAAACACACAAAGCTACAGGTACGGGGTAGTACACATATCCAGATTCCGAGATAGCTTTCCACAACCTCCAATCCTCAGCGTAGTCATATTCAGTCGGAAAATACCTTCCTTCAATTACTTCCCTCGGGATCATGCATGAATGAATTATAAAAGGACAATTCTCAGTGAAGTCTTCGTAGGAATATATTCTTCTATGAAGTACTTCCTGGGATGTTCGCTTGATCGGATCATACTCTCGCCACCCGCAAATCAAGATAATTTTTCTTGTCTCTTCTTTTACTCTTAATACCCTATACGCCTGAACCATGTACTGGACGTAGTCAATATCTATCGTATCGTCGGAATCCAGGAACAATATAAACTCGCCAAGACTTACCTCAATTCCGATATTTCTTGAAGACGATCTACCAAGGTTTTCTCCGTTGGTTATACACTTCAAAGAAGCCGAACTAAATCGCTGGACCCTTTCAAGCGTCTGGTCTGTAGAACCATCGTTAATGACGATATGTTCAATATTTTTATATGTCTGACTTTTTACTGAACGCAGTGTTTTTTGTATTGTACCTTCAGCGTTAAACGCTGGCGTGACCACAGATACCAAAGGCTCAGTCATATTAGTTTCTACTTACCAGGTAGGGAAACTTGGTAACTGTCTGAAAAGCAGGTACTGCGTTACGATAGGGTGGTAATGTAGATTTGCACAGCAATTTAGCCACGAACCAACTGCTCGGTAAATCAACACGAACAGAATAAATTAGAATTCTTAAAAGTCCTAGCGTATTTCTTTTTCCAAATAGCCTGATTGACAAATACTGTATAAACAAGCGATCACTCGCTGAAGGATCAATATTTCTTCCTGCATAAAGTTTGCTATATTTCTTTTTAAAGTATTTATAACCACGTAGCATCTGATAACTATCATCTGACAAACTCCCCTCCGAATGTTCGCGGTAACCTGTAAAAGACCCTGCAACATATAAAAACGGTTTTTTCAAAGCCAATTGAACATAAAAACACCAGTCTTCGCACCCCAACATCCTTTTTTGCACGAATTCATTGTCAAAATATATCTCTGAACCTAATACTTCTGTATCAATTAGCAGTCCACTTCCACATGTAACGTAATTATTTTTCAGCATTTCACACAATCGTATTACCTGCGTTGCCTCATAACTATCATGCTCAGGTATTTCACTCACTACAAAATCATTACCATCAATCTTGATAACAGTACTAAAAGCGGCACCACACACCGCGTTATTTTTCAACTCTTTTACTAAATTCTTTATCGCGTTGGAACTCAACAAGTCATCGGAATCCAGTAGCAAAAGATACTTGCTAACCACGTTTCTTATTCCGATATTCCTCGACTCACACACTCCCTTATTACTTTCATTTTTTATATACGTTATCTTTTGGAATCGCTTCGCATAAAGATTCAAAAACTCGTCTACAACACGATCACTACCGTCAGTGGAGCAGTCGTCCACTATTACTATTGATACTCGCTCATAGTCCTGACTATGGACAGATAACAGGGTCCGGAGAATATACTCCTTGCTATTAAATACAGGTATCACTACTGTAACGTCACCACTCATAAGCTACCCCGATTCTCCTTCGAGAAAAGGATTAGCTTTCCGGTTGTATATTTCGGAGACTAGAAGCGTTTCGCTCTGGCCATTATTGTGTAGAAACCCAAACTTTTTGATAACACGTAGAAAAATGTTCTGTGTTAACTCCAGCAGGCCACTTGGGTTCTCTTTGCCCAGTTGGATGTACACATAAAATAGTAGATGATACTGACCAGACCTAATTATTTTGCCTAGCAAAAATTTTGAAATTAGCAATCGGGACTGCTTTAAACTATTTCTATATTGGCCTCGAGTTGCCTTATTAACTTGCTGCTTAAAGATCGAAAATGAACGTAGCATTCGGGATACATTATCAGACACTCGTTTATCGCCATGTTGACGATACCCCACCAGTACCCGATTAACCTGCAACACACTGCCAAGCAGGGACATCTCAAAATAATACAACCAGTCCTCAGTGCCTTCGGCATTGTCCTGACTCATTATTTGGCTGAATTTTAAGTTTGTATAAGGTTCAGTATTTCTGATCATTGCACCGGAGCCCGATCCCACTGGATTAGATTCGATGATGTTAGCTGTAGACTGGACTGTGGTTTTTTCTCCATCTATTGTCTTTAACAGTTGGTTTACAAACCTTGTAGAAACTCTGTTTTCGTGATCAATTGGAACATTAAACCCGAAGCACATTACGACTTCGCTGTTCCTCTCCATTTCAATCGCCAGCAGAGAAATACAGTTACTTAACAAAAGATCATCGGCGTCAAGAAAAACAACATACTTTCCCCTACACTCCGCCAACGCTCTATTACGCGTAAAGCAAACGCCTCTTGATTCGGTGTTTTTTATGTATCTACTCTTGTTTTCGATGCGATCGAATACATCAAGAACAATATCAGCAGTTGAGTCTGTTGAGCCATCATCGACCAGCACGATTTCTATATTTCTATGCGTTTGATCGACCACGCTGTAGATGGTGCTTTCAATCCATCCTTCGGCATTATGTGCGGGTATTGCAACAGAAATTAGTGGTTCGGTATCTATGCGTGTGTTCCCATCTTTAAAATCATTTTTCCGCAAAGTAAAACTTATCCATTAATACAAATAAACTCCCCTTTCATTATTAAAAAAATAACGATATGTACTACCTAATACGCCTACCTGGGTATCCCCTCAACCCTTCGTACCATTTCTTCGCTTGCATCTGCATCATAAAGACCTACTATTTCTGCAGCGATCATACCGATACGCTCAACTGAACGAACGATTCTCCCGGGTAACATTGGCTTTAAGTACAATATTGCTATAGAGAGATAGTAAATACCTGTGTATACCAGTTTTTTATTAACAGGCAGCCTGTCAACTATCTTTTCAATTCTCCCCGCTCGATTCTGAAAGAATATAGTTTCAAACAACTCGGGATGCAATTGCGTAAGTAACACCCGACTTGCACCAGACTGCCTGATTTCAGAAAGTTCCTGCAGGGGCTTTTTATCTCTGATGTGGTGTATTCCCATATCACCAATGAACAACCACTGTGCGTCGTTCTTTAGTAGTCTGACAGAGAACTCGTTGTCCTCTCCACCGTACTGGCGAAATTGCGTACTAAACAATCCGGTATCTATGAGGAACTCTTTCGAGGCGCAAGTATTCGCAAAATGACAGTCCATAATGTCTTCAATCTTCCCGGTTCGATTGAGATTCTCATACAGCGAATTATGCCAATCGATATTCTCTCCCATTGACTTATCATTCTCAGGAATCCAGCACGGTCCCGAGACCAGAGTCTTAACCTCTACAGCTTTACTATAGAAGTTTACGACAGCCTTTACAGCGGTCTCGTTCACCACCATATCGTCATCGATCATCCATATAAACTGGGTATTTGCATGATCGATCCCTAAATTACGCGCTGACGCTGCTCCACCGTTGGATTTGTTAAGGATGGTGATACTCAGACTACTATTGTATCGTTCCAGGACCTTAATGGATTTGTCTGTACTGCCGTCCACCACAACGATTATCTCGAAGTACCTTTCATAGACGCTTGTTATTGCACTCTTAAATGAATCCAACAATAACGGTAAGCTTTTTTCACCCTGGTACGTCGGGACAACAATGGTTACTAGCGGTGTGTTCATTCGTAAATTATAATGGTTAACATGATATCGGTAAATTTAACTTTCGACGATGGGCCACATCCGGAGTATACGAGGCAGATACTCGATTTATTAGATGATGGTAATCATAAGGCTACGTTTTTTTGTGTCGGTTCTCTCATTTCAAAACAAATAGAACTCGCAAGAGAAATTGTAGATAGAGGGCACTCGCTCGGAAACCACTCCTTTTCTCATAAATCTTGTGACGATATTTCCTATAGATCGCTGTACAGCGAATACGCCAGTACAAAAAGTATAATCGAGTCGATCACAAGGCAACCATGCCGAATACTCAGACCTCCTTACGGAGATACAAACTTCGCGTTAAAAATACTTTCCAGAATCACTGGTCAACGACTCGTTTATTGGTCCAACGACCCTTGCGATTGGGAATCTCCTATAACATCAGAAATTATATTTTCCCGTATCGTTCCAACACTTAAAGCAAACGATACAATCCTGCTGCACGACTGGGTTTTTGATAATCCAAAAAGCAGAGATCGCACCCCTACTATTGAAGCCTTAAAGTATTTAGTCGCCTACATGAACAACAGAGAAATTATAAGCCAATCAATTAACACGTAACCCCTCAGGCTCATCTCCTTCAAAACTCCACCCAGCCGGGTAATTTATACACCCTCTGAATCGAAATTCAGGCTTGTTAAGCGTTATCTTGCGTGGAAAATAATCGAACAACAACGCATTGTCCTTCCAATCATAGTTAGCCTCCTGATCACCTAACGACACAGATATAAAATACTCACCCTCATGTAGTGGCGGAGCCATTATCTCGCAGCGCATGGACCCGGAACTTACCATCGGTGGGGTTTGCGTCAATGGATGCATTTGGCAGTCCGTTCTATACACTGGAATAAGGTTTTCGTCTGATATGGTGACGCCTACATATGGTACGAATTCAAACGGGGAATCAAAAGAAACACGAACCGCTATTGAACCCGCTAACAGCATACTTTCATCTATCTCTAGACTTTTTATAGATGGAATCTCCTTGTCTACATTAAAAGTTCTACTGTAACCGCGCTCACTACTCATACTTACATAGCGAAAGATTGATTCCTCTATGGTGGAATACTGTATAGCATTTCCTTGTTCTATAACTATTCCCGCGTTGCACACCTCCCGCACTAATGCCAGGTTATGACTGACAAACAAAATAGTGCGGGTTCCGTCTTCAGCTATAGCTCTAATCTTGTCAATCGCTTTCTGGGTAAAGGATCTGTCACCAACAGCTAATACCTCGTCTATAATCAATATATCTGCGTTTAAGTGCACAGCAATTGAAAAACCGAGGCGCACGATCATGCCAGAGCTATATCGCTTTATAGGCGTATCAATAAATTCTTCGCACTCTGAAAATTCAATGATCTCTCTTAACTTGCTCTTAGTTTCTGATCTACTCATTCCAAGAATTGCACCATTAAGGTATATATTCTCTCGACCTGTTAGATTGGGGTGAAAGCCCGTGCCTACCTCAAGAAGACTGGCGACCTTCCCTTTAATCCGAATGGTGCCTTCAGTTGGCGTGGTGATTTTGGAGCACAGCTTGAGAACGGTCGATTTGCCGGCACCGTTTGCACCAATCAACCCCACAACATCACCTTTTTTTATTGCGATATTAACGTTCTTTAACGCCCAATATTCAGGGTTTCGCAAATAGGCTTCGTCAGAGCGTGTTTTTTCACTCGCTGTGGAATCCTTTTTTAGAAAAGATTTAAAACTTTCGCGAATATCATCGTATAACGTGCCTACTGTAAACTGCCCCAGCTTGTAGCACTTAGATACGTTCGATAATTCAATGGAAATTGTCATGAGTAAAGCCAAACATGGTTATACGGTGTCAATATAATTTCTAACAATCTTATTGAAACGCATCACAGAAAAGCACAAAAAAATTAGAATCACGATAGCAGAATAAATTAGACCGAATTTATCAGGCTCTAACAAGTCAAAAAACACATGCCTTAGGTTTTCAAAACCATGAGTTAAAGGGTTAAACCAAAAGTAAGAACGGACGCTCTCTGGAATTAGCGTTAATTGGTATAAAACGGGTGTTGCATACAAATATAATTGAATCAGAATATTGGAGAGATTACGTAAATCTCTATATTTCACATTAATCGACGCTTTGAACAATCCAAGCGCCAATGCCAAACCTGTACAAATACAATACAAATAGCCCGAACTAAAAATTATATCTGCTACAGAACCCTTGGCTCCATAGTCAAAAAACAGGTAAACAACCACAAGCACGCAGAGTTGAAATATTAACTTAACGGAATTTGTAACAACTAACGCAATAACATTCAGCATTCTAGGAAAGAACACTTTGCTATATATTTCTTCGTTTACTATCAGTATATCTGCGATATCTGTAAACAATCTGGAAAAGTAACCCCAAAAGGTAATACAGGTCAGGTAAAACACCAATGGCGGAACATCGCCGGTGGAGATTTTAGCAATTCCAGTTAGCAGAAACGAGTATACAAGTGCCTGCAAGATCGGTTGTAATATCAGCCATCCGGGACCCAGAATTGTTTGCTTATAAACACTTACAAGGTCTCTGCGAACGAGCGTAGCCACAAGATCAAAATGGCTCATCAAGGTCTTTCTATCCAGTTTCTGGGTTATTCCCCTGGATGTGATTTCTGTGTCCCATTCGTCCATCAATTTCTACTGTTATACATCGGCTTAAATATTTAGTGAGGATATACGACGATTTACTGCCGACATTAATACAAGTTAAAGTCAAATGATAACACCAACAGCCATAGACTAACGGCACCGAACTCTCAGTAATTCCTAGCTGTTTATTGAACCCATCAACGTTTTCCAACTCGATACGGATTCTTCCGGCTACATGTACAAAAGCTTATGCTGAACTTGCGTTTCACCGTTTTCGAAGGCGGAAAAAAACAAGCCCGAATATCAAAGCGCTGACTAAGCAACCAAGAAGCAACATCAACACAAGATTGATGTACGTAGGCTTAGGCAAAAGACCTTTCAATTGCTGCTTCAAGCCTGGTTCGGGCTTTGGATTTACATAGTATTCCAAGAGCCAGTCGCGAAGTTTTGAAGCCTCCTGGTCAGAAAGACCGAGGTTTGGCATGGCAATGCTCTGTTGATCAAACCTTGGCTCCTGCAATCGATGAAAAAGCCAGGAGCTCACTTTTTCTGAGCCAGACGTCTCGCGTATATTCTTTCTTATCGACCGGTAGGAGGTATACGGCTCCGCCTGCAACGTATCAATAAAGTTGGATTGATCGATATAAGCCTGGGATTCAAGACGGGTTAGTAACTTATTGCCCAATTCGGTGCGATCGATGCTGGGACCGGTATTTGCCCAACCACCGTTATCAATTATATGGCACGCATAACAGGCACTTTTTTCGATGATACTGTCAAGATCCAAAACATCAATCTCTGCGATCTCTTGCTTCCCTGGTTGGTACGTTAGCTTAAGGACACTGGTACTGCCATCAACGTCTGGCAGCAACATCACAACATAAACCCCATCCGGCCCTATCGCCAACCCTACAGGTAGTTGATTCCCTGATCCTACATAACGCAGAAGCGGCTTTGGTGGGCTAGTCACCTTACCTTTTTTCATATCCATGCCAATTGACACGATTGATTTTGCTCCACTTATACTTTTACCCGGGGGAGAAATAGGCGAACCAGACAGCGCAACAAGAAATGACTCTTGCCAAAAAGACGGGTAACCGATTTTTTTTAGTTTCTCCGGATCATAATCCATTTGCACCGGGGATACCGATGGACTCCAAAGATAGAGCGAATTAGCTGCCATTGAACTGTTTGAGCCATCGTAGAGAAAATCATCCCCTGCTTCCACTTTTACGAACCTGTCCTGATCAGGGCCATTATCTGCAACGTACACCTGACCATTTGCAATTTTTAAAGAAAATGGGTTTCTGAACCCACTAGCCCAAATATAATTTCTTATGTTGTTCTGATTAGCATCCACCGCATGAGGATTTCCAGGCGCGGGCTGACCGTCCAGCGTCATACGCAGTATCTTTCCTTTCGCAGAATCAAGGTTGCGGGCATCATAAGCGACTTCGCCATCACCAACAGATACGTAAAGAAAATTATCATAAATAGCGAGCGGGCCAATTTGATGAGAAACTGACGACAAATAATTTTTGAGTATCGGGGCAAGATCTACTTTCGAATTTGGCTTAAGACTAAACGTACCTGGCTCTGTTTCAAATCTCGTTATCCCATTCCGATAGAGTTTATTCTCGTCTTCGTATGCATAAGAAACGAAAACGTAACCGCTCTCAGGGTGCAAAACTATACCGGCCATTCCAATCTCACCGCTTGTCGCCGGAAGTTGCTCGAGAGGATTCAGAGAGAAAAAGTTCTCAGCAAAAGTATGAACAGTTCTATCACGAGAAACGACTTTAATAGAACCAAGGATTTCGGTTACATAATAAAGTGGTGAATCTGGTGAGTCCCCAGGCTCAGGGACAAATGCAATAGCGGTGGGAAATTGGTAGCCGGAAGTATCAACCTCCAAATGAAACCCCTCTGCTACTTCATAGTCCTCATACCACTCTGCCTGAAGCGGCAGACTAAACAGCAAACCACAAGCTAATAGTAGCAGCCACAGGTTTCTAGTTAATTTCATTGAGTAGGCTTTCATTCAATTAGCAGTTCACTGATGGCGCACATGCTTAGGATTTCACGCCAAAGCTAACGCAATCATCCTCACATATAATTGACTCGTGAGGACCAACAAAAACCAGTAGATTATATAGCACTATTGTCACCGGCGCTTACTCAGAAAATCAACTATTGCCCTTCTTTCAGCTTCGTCCTTAATGCCGGGCATATTCATTGTGGTACCTGGCACAACGCCATTCGGATCCTCCAGGAACTTATCAAGTCTTGCCTTTGTCCACTTACCGCCAAATTCCTTCATCGCATCTGAGTATTGGAAATCGCGGTAGCGCGCGACTGATGCACCAACCACATTATCTATGTCAGGTCCGATCCCACCCTGAAAACCGGCACTTAGCGTATGACAGCCACTACACGCGGAAAATAGCGTATTCACTGGCTGCAGGACTTGAAAAAACTGTAAACCATCCCACAACACCAGTCTTCCGTCAGGCAGTTCAACCAGGTCCCTTATTGGCTTGCGAGTCAGAAAGCGTTCGACAAGCACCACTCGATTGTTGAACAACTTGACACGGAACAATGATGAGCCGTGCCCCTGGTTGCCATATAACGATGAAACCATTAGATCGCCAGACCAATTCTCAAATGCATTGCCTTTTATACGTATAAGACTGGAAATACCAATCGAGGGCACCCAACTGTAGATCGGCCTCTCACCCTGATCATGGTCTCCTGGATTATCATTGCCCCACCATTCCTTGTGACCATAATCTGTACCGTAAGTGACCATGGGCCATCCATAGTCTTTTCCTTTTGTGATTAAATTAAGCTCATCGCCGCCTTCCGGTCCATGCTCTGTAGACCATATCTGATCATCGAAAACAGTTAAACCTTGCGGGTTTCTGTGTCCGGACGTAAAAACACTAGAAGTTTTATCATCAAGGTTTATCTCAACAATTTTTCCATAGTCACCTTTCACATCCTCCGCTTTGTACCCCCACCACGTGGTAGTTCCAACAGTTAAGAGGAGAGAATTTCCCAGCAATCCCATTCTCCCACCAGTTGTGTTGTAAAACTCAGTTGAGTCCAAACAAGGGGAAGACGTAAATAACTCAGACCATTCGAGTGCAGTGTCACCGAACTTTTCAATATTCAGCGTAGCCTCCGACACCTTCAATGAAGCACAGCGATTCTGTTCATCCCAGTGATGATAAGACACGAAGAGCTTCCGCTCACCTGATTCATCACCCTCAAGCAGAGCATCCGTAACACGGAAATATTTTGAAGGGTTTTCAGCAGATTCTGTGTAAACACTTCTATCAAAGGGTGATCTATGTGATTTTGATTCCAGTGTTGCTTTGTCTTGGCCAATACCTACCAGCTTAATCTCACCCTCCCCGGTCACAAGCAGGAGGCGATTACCATCAACTACCTCTACCCCCCCGCCAGCAATAGGCAACTTGCGCCCAAAGAGGTCATAGTTCCTTACCATCAAGTCATGCACAGAGCCACCAACATAATCAATGTTGTTTGCGAACATCTTCTCTTCACCCGAAACAATCTTTTGTAGAGATGATCTAGCCAAAGGCTGTGTGCTTGGCATCACTGCAAACAAAAGAACGATCACATTAAGAGCAAGAAGTACGATTTTTGACAGGGGCAGGCTATTCAAAACCAGCAATCCGAAGAACACGATGAGCATCAACAATAGTATGTCAGGGGAAAACTTAATCGGGCGACCGGTGCCATATCCGGATATGGCTAGAAGGATAAGTACAACAACAGGAAAACAAACGACAATCGAAATGGCAAGCACTCGTAATACAGACCACTTCAGCCCTTTGCTCACCGCTCGAAACATTTTCGACCACACCATGAACA
>CALDTK010000079.1 GCA_937924035.1 uncultured Saprospiraceae bacterium
CCTTGCGGACCTGAACCTGGGTTCCAATCGGTCGCGATGGCGAGGATGGCACCTGCGTCGAGGAGTTTGCGGGCTGGAGTAAACGGTTCGCCAAGTCCGAGCGATGCTCCTGGTAAAGCAACAGCGACCGTTTCAGCTTTCGCCAAAACCTCAATACTAGACGAATCAGAATGTTCTAGGTGATCTACGCTGGTAGCGCCGAGTTTAACGCCAAGTGCTGCGCCACCGGGCGTGAATTGATCCGCGTGAAGCGTGAGGTCGAATCCTTGGGCTTTGGCAGCGGTGAGGTAGCGTTCGAGTGAAGGTCCCCAAAACGTCGAAGGCTCAGCGAAGGCATCGATGCGGGGCAGGGGAGTGTTGGATGTTTTGGCGTAAGCTTTTAGTTTAGGGAGTAATTCCGCTTCGAGTGTTTCGAGGTAGGCTTCAGGTTTTCCAACGAACTCCGGTGGACAGACATGTGCGGCCAAACACGTCGAAACCACGTCGATCCCCGTGACGCGTTCGCTTGCTTGAGCGATAAGGTTGAGGTGTCGCATTTCTTCTGCGACGCTCAGTCCGTAGCCGCTCTTTACTTCAGCAGTGGTGATGCCTTGCGCTTTCATGAATTCCAGTCGCTGCATGATGTTCGCCACCAAGCTTGGATCACTTGCTGCGCGGGTCTGTGCAACGGAAGTTTTGATCCCTCCGCCTGCTGCGGCCATCTCGAGGTATGTCGCCCCGCTGTTGCGCATGGCAAAGTCTTGCGCCCGTGAGCCTGCCCAGCAGAGGTGCGTGTGGCAGTCGATGAGTCCGGGTAGGGCGACCACGGCCTTGCGCATTTCGGTGATGCTTGCGCTAGGGTATTTTTTACGCAGTGCCTCAAAGTTCCCGACCGCGACGATGGTGCCTCCGTTGTTGAGTTGGCCGTCATAGACGACTCCTGCGTTGGGGATGATCTCGAGTTGGTCGTCGGAGAGTGGTCCTCGTGAAGGGAGGTTGTTGAGGGTTAGGAGTTGTGAGAAGGGGCCTAGGAGAGTCATAGGGCGAAGATGGGGCAGTTCATCCGAAATCTTCTTTTACCAAGCCCTACTTTTCTTAAAGATACCATTTGGTAAATCTCTAGATTTCATCAAGTGGATGAGTTGATCTCGTACGAGGTTGACGTGCGATTCATTACCTCCGTAGACATACTTTAGGCAATTCGCACATGTTTGTGAATTTATTTCATCAACAATAACCTTAGGAGTCTGGTGATCATGGAGTCCAGTTTTGATTTGAGAAGCAGGTGGTTTGCGGATTGCAACCAGAGCGCATCTTGGGCTCGCAATGAAAGTGTATTCTTCCCAGAATCCGAAACCAGTTGTGTGCACTCCTCCGGCTTTACTCCAAGTAAAGCCTGGATTATCAGAACTGATAAATGGGTAAGAGAGATCCGTTTTACTACGAATTATTGTGCCTCCTAGTATTTCTTCTAGAGCTTTCAACTCCGCTTTATTCGAATCGTCTGCGAACCCAAATTCTCGTGCGAAGGCTCCTTCTAGGTTTGGGATTTCATTAAGGCCATTTGTTCTAAATAATAGTTTCTCTTTAATTCTGGCCACTCTAGATAAAGGCCATTCAAGTGGATTCTCAGTATGTAGCCTTAGCGTTATAGCGTCTATCAGAATGGGTAGTCTTTCTCTGGCATCGTATCCATGGTTACCATCAAGCAAGGATGGGTTTCTACGTTTTAAGTCAAACGCTAATTTTAGAAGGCGGATAGTGATTTCTATCGAAAGGTGTTCTGCATGTTCGAAATCATTTATGATTTTTACTAGTACTTGGTTTTTCTCGTACGGGAATGCAGTATTCTCAAGTTCATTATATTTAGTTTGAGAGCCCGATAGCGTTTTAAATTTTTCGGACGTTTCGTAGAAATAGTCTTCACTAGCTATCCTCTCTATAGATCTGTGTTTGACTTTCGACGGTCCGTATTCGTCATGAGGACGAAATGCGTAGACCATTTTTGATTTGCCAGTATCGCTAAAGAGCTTTTGATAAATTTTAGGAACATAGTGTTGGTTTATTTTTTCATCCATGGATATATGCGTATTCGTGATGTTTTAATAACTGTAGACACTAATATAAGGTATACACAAAACCCATCACCTCCTGAGGTAATGGGTTTCAAGTTTTGGCGTAAGCCTAATAAGACGTCGTACCTGCGAGTTGCGTCCCTAACGAACAGCGGCACGGAGACAATCCAACAGCGAGGCACGAGCGGTCCAGCAGCAAAGCGGTCCACCTACCCAATTACCAATGTTAGTGTGATGTACTAAGAAGCATTGCTTCTTAATACATCACACTAACATCCCCCTTATAAAGAATCGTCCGACCATCCTCAAAGACGATCTCAGCGATATACACGTACACCCCAGTAGCGACAAGACGACCACGTACAGTGCCATCCCATCCTTCCGTTTGACCGTTTGGATTCAAGGCAACATTCTCCTCATCATACATCGGCTCTCCCCATCGGTTAAACACGCGGAAATAATTAATCGCCTGCACACCCGGACCCGTAAAGATCTGGAACTCATCGTTGGTCGCATCATTGTTGGGCGAGAACGCATTCGGGATAAACACGTTTCGGTTGCGATCAACCAAAACAAGAATACTTTCAGTTGCCGTACAACCGTCTTCATCAATGACCGTAATGGTATAAGTGGTCTCTTCGATTGGACTCACAAAAGGATCAGACAATATGCCGTTTCTAAACGAAAGCATACTATCTGGCGTCCACCGAATACTATCAAATAAGATCGGAGCACCTCCAGGGAAAATGTCTGGACGAAGGCGAACACTATCACCTAACTCAACTTCAACCGACGCAGGCAAACGCAACGTAATCGGTGGTGGAGAAGGAATTAAAATTTCATCCGTAACTGAACAACCCGCTGGGTCGACAACCGTAATCGGTACGACCACTCCACCAGGAACTTGGAATTGCTGTCCTACAGGTTGGAAGCTACTGTTGTTGATCGATACCTCGAAATCAGCATTAATCAATCCTTGCCCTCCATAGGCTGTGTCTACACTTAGTGCAGAAAGATCACCGAAGCAAAGAATAGGATCGAAAGGACTTAGCTCAAAGAAGATAGCATCGGGCTCATCGAGCGTTACCATAACGCTGTCAACACACCCTAGTTGATCTATCGCAAGCGCCGTATAATTTCCTGCAGGAACATCCCGAGCGACCGTCGAATTACGGTTTGGATCATCGTTCCAACGGAATGTATACCCTGCACCTAAATTTCCGCCCATCACGTTGAGCGAAATGATGCCATCATCATTACCCGCACACGTTGGTTCCAAAGTTCCTGGAGCATCTAGTTCGAGAACGAGATCCATAGGCTCTTCGATGTTAAACGTATCAAGTAGTGGACAACCGTCGCTATCACGCACTTCAAGCGTAACCTCTCCGGCCGTTAAGTTTTGTGCTCTTCGACCGGTCTGCATACCAACGGGCGTATTCCAAGCGAACGTAAAGCCAGGAGCTCCACCGAAAACAGTATCCACGACGATGAGTCCGTTGCTTTCGCCAAAACAGCGCACATCTTCAAAAATGCCAACGTCTAGCACCAATGGATCAGGCGCTGGAATGTCTATCGTAAAGGTTTGCGGAGGACACGCAAGAGAAGTCTCTTGAATTTCAACATCACGACGACCGCCACAAAGCATTGTCGCACGACTAGTAATATCGTTTAAGGTTGACTCGCCGCTATCCCATGTGAAGTCGAAGCTCGCACCAGGACTTCCAGGTAAAGCAGCACTTACAGTGATTCCTCCATCGCAAACACCAACTGCACAACTTGCGGCCATTACTGAATTTACATCGAAGTCAGGGTCAATACTTGGTGCATCATCGAGCATATAGACCTCCTGGATAGAAGGACAGTTGTTTGCATCGACCACGGTGACAACATAAGTACCCTCGGTAATCGAAGTACCTGTAATTGTGTTTGAATCCACACCCATTGTTCCTGAACTCCAATCATAGGAGTAAGGGCCGGTTCCACCAACAGGATTGATGGTGATCACACCATTTCCTTGCTGGAAGCACGGTGGTGTGGTGAGTATTGTATCTAAAATGCTAAGCGGATCAGGCTCTACGACAAGCGCAGTATCCGTGGTGACACAACCAGCAACATCTTCTACAGTAACGATATATTCTCCAGCAGAAAGTCCAGTTAGGGTCGAGCCGGTTTGGGTGGTATTCCAGGTGTAGCTGTCGATAGGCGAGCCATTAGCTTGCGCCAAAACATCCAGTACTCCATCCGTAAAGCCATTGCAGTTAAGCGTATCGTTTTCTAGACTTAAAATTTCAGGCTTGTCTGGAGCTTCAATTTCTAGGAAATTTTGAAGCGAATCCACACAACCACTCGCATCGATTACATAGGCGCGGTAATCACCTTCCACTAGGCCATTTGCTCTAGCCGTGTTTGTGACAAGCACTCCCATGTCATCTCTCCATTCGAACATGTAAGGGCGCGCGGTATTGCGACCACCCATTGCAGTCACTTCTCCAAAGCCATCAGAACCAGGATTACAACTTTCGTCTCCACTATCTACCAGGCTAATTTGAAGTTGAGTCGGCTCGATGAGGGTGAACGTATCACGAGCAATGCAACCGTCATTATCGGTTGCAATCAATCGGAAGGTACCTTGACCTAGGCCATCAACGGTGGATTGCGTTGGCGTATTGGTAGCAGATCCCGCTGGGATTCCTGACCAGTTAAAGCTATATGGTAATGCTGGAGTACCTACTGAGGTGCCTGCCAAGACGACGATCTCACCATTCATTTCTCCTGCGCATCGAATCTCGGTTATCGTCTCTGATACAGAGACCTCGCGCACTGCTCCGAGGACTGAGAATGTATCTGAACGACAACCATTGTCGTCAATTACAGTCACATCATATCGGCCTGGGTCACCGTTCAGAGAAAGGTTTGCACCAGTAGCATTTGCATTTGTCCCTGAAGGAAGCGTGTAGTTATACGTATAGTTTGCACCTAGAGGCGTTCCCCCAGAAGGTGTCACGGTAACGTTACCGTCCATGAGTCCTTCACAGGTCGCGTCTGTGGCCATTACATTTAAGGAAAGCGCAGGAGGGGCCGTAATCGGACTACTCGTGGTTGCTGTACATCCACGCGCGTCTTCAACGGTTACCGTATAGTTCCCAATCCCAAGGTTGTTAATTGCCTGGGTGGTTGGGCCAGAAACCCATTGGAAAGTATAGTCCGATCCAGGGTTTGTTACAGTTGTAAAATCAAGAACAACTCTGGCCGTAAGCGCTCCGGTGGTATCACCCGCACAAGCTAAATCGCTTATTCGGTCAATAAAGACATCTAGCTCTGGTCCGTCTGTAATTGTAAGAACAACGGTATCTGAATTACCACCAGCATCCATGACAATGACGTCATAAGTCCCCGGTGCCAAGCTGGCCGGTGTCACGAAGCTTTGATTCTCGTTCGCAATTATTGCTGGCCCTTGTAAAGGTCCACCTCCTTGACGTTGCCAAGTAAGTGAGTAGGGTGCAACGCCTCCAGCGATCTGAGCTTGAAAAAAGTTTTCGTCTTCTCCTCCACAGCCAAATCCAGTCTGAGCGGCAAGAAGTGCAATGGTGTTGGTTGTAACGACAATTCCACCAGGGTTGAAGCAAAAATCGAGTGCTGTGCCAGAGGAGTTTACAAATTCAAATCCCGAGATCGGAGGTGCAAAATCAGCATCAGCAAAGTCACCTTCGACGCCTAATACCTCAAAACACGCTTCAAAAAGGACACCTCCATCTGCAACGGAATAAGGAGTTCCTGTAGTAAACGTTCCTACAAAGATGGCATCGCCATCATCATTGTATTCTGAGCCAGCATTGAATGGTGCGATTGCAGGGTTTTGTACACCAGTGAAGCGCATGAGCACTTCATTGTAATCGACTAGAAATTGAAAACTGAAGATGTTTTGAAAACCTTCAACTCTTACCGGGACACATACAGTCGCACCTGGTGCTCCTAGTACGGTATCAATTGAGACGGTCACTTTTGGTACCGGTACACAACTCGTTAGATCGGCCGTTCTTGTTGTAGCTGTACAACCTTTGTCATCGATCACGCTAATCGAGTAGTTACCAGCTTGTGGTACTGCAAACGTAACTCTGTCTCCAGCACCTGCATCTGGGTTGCTAACTGTTCCTGTGATGGATGCATCAGCAGTATTGACGATTTCAAAGCGGTAACGATCGCTTACTCTATACTCTGGCAAGCCTCCGTCAATGACAAAGCTACCGGTACAGTTATTTACCTGAATGTTGTTGATCGTTAATTCGTTTAGGTATACGACTGCAAAAGCAGCATCTGGACGAACACTCACACAAGAACCTCCGTTTTCGTAAAGTGGATTCGAGGCGGTGCCATTAACAACTAAACTATCGAAGGTGATTGGGGCAAACCAAACGAGGTAAGGATCTCCACCATTAAAGGCTGTTTGAATTGCTCCTTGGTTGAAAAACAGGATATCACCATCAAGTCTTCCTCCGGTTGAGATGAAAAATGGTGGTTGCCCCGCTGGTGCTCCTGGATTTGGGATCAAACAAGGATCCGCAGCTACCGCTCCAAGGGTTGGGCCATCTGCTGTTGGTGGGCAATCGTACCAAGCATATCCTACACCCGCTTCTGTGGAAGGATCAGGATCCCCATCAAGACGTTGATCACCGTTATGGTCAATTAATATCTCATCATTCCAGCAGAGAAAAAGCGTATCTAGGTTAAGATCGTTGGATTGTGCAGTGCTAGGTCCAGGGATCAGTGTACCGGCATCGTTAAGTCCACAAGGAATAAGAACTTCTTCAGCAGCTGGATCGATTGGCTCATACCCATCTGCGATCACAGCGGAAGGGATTTGGGAAAACGCAGTTGCGGCAGTAAACCCAAAGATCAGTAACAAGGCAAAACGTGCAACATATGCAGTTTGCGCTGTAAGCAGTGATCTGAACGAAAATGGAGGAGTAAATCGCATCATATAGCTGCGTGGGCGTTAGTTGGTTGCGAATACGAAACGTCTCTCTTTTCAGTGTATTGCAACCGGCAAAAGTGACGGAGCTCTACAAGGACGTAGAATTCGCATGAGAGGAAATGCAAATATGATGCCTTTTCTAGACAGTATGCTGCATCTCCGCACAGATGAATTTAAGATGCCCCCTACGATTTCTTTCGAAGGAATAATGACAATTACTATGACGAAGAGAGACGCATTCTATTAGGTGGTGTCAACTGTGTAACAAAAAAGACCCTTCACGTGTGCAAAGGGTCTTTTGAAATCGAGTGAAATTTGCTCGATTAGTTCATCGCTAATTCCTTAGGAATGCAACTGAAACCACTAAGCTGAAGGGTTGCGCTAAGTGCCTCGGCTTCGTCCATGTCTGTGAACCGGCCAACATAAATGCGATAAACAGCATTTTCTCCGATACGGTCAAACTCAATAAGAACAGAGTTGTCCGTGTAATCGCGAAGATGGTCGGCAGCTCGAACTGCATTATTTCGATTAGAGTACACTCCAGCTTGGAGGCTGAAAAGTCGAACTTGGTCCGCTCTCATTTTCGGAGCGGCTTCCGTGTGCTTGAACACAACTTTACTTTCTGATGCCTGAGGACGCGTTGCTTCTACTTCCGCGTTCGAAACAAGTTCTTCTGTTTCAGGGGTACCTACATAAACCTCTCTTTCAAGATCGGCTACAGAAATCGTAGCGAGTACTTCTTCAGTTTCTTCATAAACCACCTCCCTAGTCTCAATGGCCGGTACGTTCTCAGAAGCATAGCTGCGAGTTTCCAAAACTGGCTTTGGTGTTGAGGAAGCGTAAACAATCTCAGGTTGAGGAGTGTAGGATTGTGTTTGAGGAGCCGTTGCATGAACTTGTTGGGCGGCAACATACTCTGAAGGAGCCGTGTGGCTTTCTTCTTTGTAGTCGTTTGACATGCGTGCAAACGGCTCTGACCAATCATTTGCCGGAGCGATTCCTCCTAGCTTAATCCGATTACCTGAAGTGTTGTTTTGGCGTAAGCGCTCTAACATCTCAATTGCACCAACACCTTCTTCAACTCGATCAACCTGGCGGCCATCGCTGGAAAAGAAAAGCATGGTAGGGAGTGTGGAAACGTTGTACTGCTGCTTAAGGGCGAAACCATCAAAATCGTCGATATCTACCTTGATGCTTACGTAATTTTCACGTAAGTATGACAGTACTTGTTGATCTGAGAAGGTTGTCTCGTCCATCCAACGGCATGGCATACACCATGTCGCAGTAAAATCTACGAGTAGGACTTTGCCTTCTCGAGCAGCTTTTTGCTTAGCTGTGGAAAAACTAATAGTCGGGCTGGAAGCAAACGAACTGAGGACAAAGCCTACTGTCGCAATGGCCAGCAGCGCCATTTTGCGGGGGGAGAAAATCATGTGTATTTAGCGTTGTTCGCACTTTTGTACGTGTGCACGCTGAGAGTGTTTTGTGCCTTAAAGGTAATGGTCTATTTGACTTATCAAACGGTTGGCGAAAAATTAGAATGTCCACATATAGTTCTGTAAACGGTTTGCCTCGATGAGACTACGGTCTGTTACATTGCAGCCAGTTCGACAATGACTCTTTTACGGAAGTAAACACCTCTCTTTATGAAGCAAGCAGTTATAACCGGTGTCGCTGGATACCTACCTGATTACGTTCTCACCAATGCGGAGCTAGAGACCATGGTTGATACAAACGACCAATGGATCCTTGAGCGTACGGGCATTGCCGAGCGTAGAATCTTGAAGGAAGAGGGCAAAGGAACTTCTGACTTAGCCGTACCTGCTGTTCTGGAGCTATTGAAAAAAACAGGCACCGCTGCTGAAGATGTGGATCTTGTAATCTGTTGCACGGTTACTGCCGATTTCAGGTTTCCTGATACAGGTACTCTTATCTGTCACAAAGCAGGCCTAAAGAATGCATATGGATACGATTTGGCTGCAGCTTGCTCCGGATTTCTGTATGGATTGCATGCTGGAGCTCAGTATATCAAGGCTGGAACTCACAAGAAAGTCATCGTCGTTGGTGCTGATAAAATGTCTAGCATCATGGATTACACCAATCGTAACACCTGTATACTTTTTGGAGACGGTGCAGGTGTCGTTATGCTCGAACCTTCTGAAGATGAGTCTATCGGACTAAAAGAAGCCTTGCTTTACGGTGATGGTTCGGGTGGGGCTGAATTATATCAACTTGGTGGAGGCTCTGTGCATGGAACTTCGCAAGAAACACTGGACAAGAACATGCATGTCATCGAACAAAATGGACGTGTCGTTTTCAAAAATGCAGTGCGAGGAATGTCGAGCGCTATCAAAAACGTGCTCGAGAAAAGCAATCTGACGAGCGAAGAGGTTAGTTGGGTAGTTCCACACCAAGCCAATATCAGAATCATAGAATCTGTGGCGGGTCAACTTGATTTCCCGAT
The DNA here is from genome assembly GCA_937924035.1 of uncultured Saprospiraceae bacterium. Taxonomy (GTDB): domain Bacteria; phylum Bacteroidota; class Bacteroidia; order Chitinophagales; family Saprospiraceae; genus CALDTK01. Next base: position 9,491 of record CALDTK010000079.1, read on the forward strand.
GGAAAAGGTGATGGTGACCATCAAAAATTACGGAAACACTACTGCAGCAACGATTCCACTTTGTCTCCGAGACTATGAATCGAAGCTGAAAAAAGGCGATCAACTCATCCTCACAGCCTTCGGCGGAGGGTATACTTGGGGAGCCATACGACTCGTCTGGGGATATAACTCTTAGAATAGTGTGAATTAGTGAGGGTTTTCACCGCGCTATATGTTTACTTTCGCCGCCCAACCACGTAAAACTTATGGCAAGTACGTCCGACATCAAGAATGGACTCTGTATGGAGTTCAACAATGACATCTACCGCGTTGTAGAATTTCAACACGTCAAACCTGGTAAAGGGGCGGCATTCGTTCGCACCAAGCTCAAGAGTCTTACTACTGGCAAAGTGCTTGACAACACCTTTCCTTCTGGTCACAAGATTGTAGAGGTACAAATCGAGCGTCGTAAGTATCAGTTCTTGTACAAGGACGATATGGGATACCATTTCATGAATAATGAAACGTACGATCAGATCTTCCTTCAAGAAGCAATGATCGACAACCCTGGGTTTCTTTCAGAATCAATGAACGTTGAAGTTCTTTTTGATGCTGGAAATGAAACGCCTTTAACGTTAGACTTACCAGCTCATGTAGAGCTTGAAATTACCTACACTGAGCCAGGTATTAAAGGAGATACATCAAATAATAGCCTTAAGCCAGCAACTGTCGGCTCGGGAGCTGAGATACGAGTACCTCTCTTCATCAATCAAGGCGACATCGTCAAGGTCGACACCCGCACAGGTGCTTACCTTGAGCGCGCTAAAAAATAACCATCGCGATATGACCATGTCAATCAAAGAGCTTCAGGAACTCATCAAGTTGATTAACCGCTATAAACTAGCAGAATTCAACATGAAAGATGGGGAATTTGAAATCTTCATTCGTTCAGATCAAGATCCTATCGAAGGACCTATCCAGCAGGTTGTTCATCAAGTGCCTCAACCTGCTTTCATGCAAGCTCCCGCAGCTGTCGCTCCGGTTGCAGCAGCTCCAGCTCCCGCAGCAGAAGCCGCACCTGCTGCAAGTGCAGGACCAGATGAAAGCAAGCTCGTCGCAGTGAAAAGTCCAATGGTAGGGACCTTCTACCGCTCGTCTTCTCCTGATAAACCAGCTTTTGTTAAAGTTGGAGATACAATTGGAAATGGTGATGTTGTTTGCATTGTCGAAGCAATGAAGCTTTTCAATGAGATTGAGAGCGAGGTTTCAGGAACTATCGTTAAAGTCCTCGTTGAAGACGCTCAACCAGTGGAGTACGATCAAGTACTCTTCATGGTAGATCCGAGCTAGTACATCTAGCTTTTTGTATTCCCCTCTTCATTTGCTAGGGCGTTGTAGACACCACGCTGGTCTCGTTCCGATACCAACCTAGCCTTAAGTCGACGTCATGTTTACTAAGATCCTCATTGCCAATCGCGGAGAAATTGCCTTGCGCATCATCCGGACGTGCAAAGAAATGGGCATTCCTACCGTAGCGATTTACTCTACCGCAGACAGTGATAGCCTTCACGTGCGTTTTGCAGACGAAGCTGTTTGTATCGGACCAGCCTCTAGTAAAGAGAGCTACCTGAACATTCCAAAAATCATGGCCGCGGCCGAGATTACGAATGCAGATGCAATACACCCCGGGTACGGATTCTTATCTGAGAATGCCGATTTTGCTGACGTCTGCACTCAATATGGCATTAAGTTTATTGGACCGACAAGCGAGCACATTCGCAAGATGGGAGATAAGGTTACGGCCAAAGACACCATGATTAAAGCAGGTGTACCTACAGTGCCAGGCTCTGATGGGTTGCTCAAAGAGCTTTCAGTAGGACTAGAAGTTGCTGAAAAAGTTGGCTATCCAATTATCCTGAAGGCACCAGCTGGAGGAGGCGGAAAAGGTATGCGCATTGTCAATGCTCCTGAGGAATTCAAAGAAGCTTGGGAGAAAGCCAGCCAAGAAGCGGTTGCTTCTTTTGGTAATGGAGACATGTACATAGAGAAGTTTGTCGAAGAACCTCGCCACATTGAGTTCCAGATCGCAGGCGATCAGTACGGCAACGTGATTCACCTTTCAGAACGCGACTGTTCGATTCAGCGTCGTCACCAGAAACTCGTTGAGGAGGCGCCTAGTCCATACATGGATGATGAGCTTCGCGAACGAATGGGTAAAGCAGCCGTACTTGCTGGTAAGTGTATCAACTATGAAGGCGTAGGAACTGTAGAGTTTCTAGTCGACAAACACCGCGATTTCTTCTTTATGGAGATGAATACGCGTATTCAAGTTGAGCACCCGGTAACGGAGGAGGTTATCGATTACGACCTTATCAAGGAGCAGATCAAGATTGCAGCAGGAGATAAGATTACTGGGAAAAACCGCATCCCACACGCTTGGTCGATGGAGTGTCGCATCAATGCCGAGGACCCCTTCAATAACTGGCGTCCAAGCCCAGGTAAAGTAACAAGCTTCCACAGTCCAAAAGGACGAGGTGTGCGAGTTGATACGCATGTGTATGCAGGCTACACAGTGCCTCCTCACTACGATTCTATGATTGCCAAGCTTATCGTTAGGGCAGCCAATCGTGAAGAGTGCATCTTACGTATGCAACGTGCACTAGACGAGTTTATCGTTGAAGGAATCAAGACTACTGTCCCCTTCCACCAGCGTTTGATGCGTGATCCTGACTTCAGAGCAGGGAACTTCACGACTAAGTTTATGGAGACTTTCGACCTTGTCGAAGGCCCTGTAGAGTAGTCATGAGTGAAACTTTAGCACATTTCGATGTAGCCGATGAATCCCATTGGTTGGCTGCTTGGGAGTGGCTTTCGCCAAAACTTGCTGAACGTAAAGTGATTGCTCTTCAAGGTGATTTAGGGGCTGGTAAGACGACTTTCGTCAAAACAATTGTCAAGCAGCTCGGAAGTATCGATGCGGTCACAAGTCCAACGTTTTCTATTGTTCAGGAGTATGAAACTCCTGATGGGGTGATTTTCCATTTCGATCTTTATCGCATGGAAAGTATAGAGGAAGTTCTTGCTTTGGATTTTGAGAGCTATCTTGATACCGCAAGACTCACATTCGTTGAGTGGCCTAAAATTGCAGCTCCAGTTTTGCCGAAAGGCGAATGCTTATGGTTGCGAATTGACCATCTTCCACAAGGAGGTCGGCGCCTGTTAGTTTTGTAGAGGTATAGATTTCTTTATAGAGATGCCTCAAATTGGCTTTCTAAATCTTGCTACACCATCTATTTACCTTTCAATTGAACTGAATAATCCACGAAACTTCGCTGTTTAGCTACCGTTTCGATTAAGAGATTCTTTAAATTCTGTGTAGGCATACGAACGAGTACTGTTCATGAGTGACCCAAAAAAACGAGTTCCTATCTCTCCGAATATTCTTTCGGATATTAAGACGCAGCCCGAGCGGTTAGCGATCTTGAATAGGCCCAATAAGCTCTACATCGGAGTGCCTCGAGAGGTATCGTTTCATGAGAATCGGGTTGCACTAGTCCCTAGTTCAGTACGCACACTCATAGGTTATGGCCATCGAGTTATCATTGAAAGCGATGCAGGCTTACGTTCGCATTTTAGTGATCACGATTACTCGGAAGCAGGTGCAGAAATCGTGCACAGCCCAGAACAAGTTTATGCTGCAAATGTGATCATTAAGGTTGCTCCACCAACCTTAGATGAGCTTGAATTGATGCGCCCCAATCAGGTGCTTATCTCACCGCTACAGTTGCCATTGTTGACGAGCGAGTACATGTTGCGCCTAAAAAATAAGCGTGTCATCGCTCTTGCTATGGAATACATCAGAGATGATTCTGGTGCTTATCCTATCGTGAGAACCATGAGTGAGCTTGCAGGAATGAGCGCAATCCTCATTGCTAGTGAATTGTTGAGTTCGGCAAGTGGCAACAAAGGTGTTTTACTCGGTGGAATTAGTGGTGTGCCGCCCGCAAAAGTTGTTATACTTGGAGCAGGTGTTGTTGCAGAAAATGCGGTACGTGCTGCGCTTGGACTCGGTGCTGAAGTTCGTGTATTCGACGATAATATTTATAAACTCAAAAGACTTCGTAACGAAGTTGGTCAGAGTATCTATACGAGTGTAATCAATCCGTTTTATCTCGAAGAAGAGCTAAAGCAAGCGGATGTTGTCATTGGGGCAATCCATTCTGAAAACGGTCGTACACCGATGGTGGTGAGTGAAGCAATGGTAGAAATGATGGCGCCTGGTTCGGTGATCATCGATGTCTCTATTGATCAAGGTGGTTGTTTCGAAACTTCAGAAGTTACAACGATAAAAAAGCCAACCTTCGAGAAATTTGATGTTATCCATTATTGCGTTCCTAACCTTGCTTCTCGCGTCGGTCGTACTGCAAGTGTTGCAGTCAGTAATATCCTAACGCCTCTCTTGCTCAAAGCAGGTTCTACCGGATCAATCGAGCATGTACTATTCAGTGATAGTGGATTGCGTCACGGCGTTTACACTTACAAAGGCTGTCTTACCAATGCATATTTAAGTGAACGCTTCGGTCAGAAATACACCGACTTAGCACTGCTGATTACATCAAATATGTAATTTTTAAAGCTTGTTTTAGTGTAAGCTAATAGGAACAACTTCGGTTTTTCCAGCGCGAATTGTCGTGAGGTAGTATTGTCCTTTTACAAATTGACTAACGTCTAGCTTTCCTTGCTTTATCGTCGTCGTTAATACTGTTTGCCCAAGTGAATTATGAAGCTGAACAGTTGCACCTTCTCCAATTCCAAGAACTGTTAGTTCTCCATTTGATGAAGGATTTGGATAGACACTAATAGCTGATGAGCCAAGTTCATTGGTGCTGCTGATTGGATCGGCTTCAACCAACGCCTCGATTAAAATATCGTCGAGTTCGTACACATAGTTAGGGCCAAAGCCACGTTCTAATTCCCAACGGACAATGAATTCGCCTGAGTCTTGGCTATTGTCCACCACGTAGCTGTCATAAGTGAAAGCTGGTGTTGCTCCCCAATATGCTGGAGCATCTGTTGGGTTATTTGTAGTTGTTTGGCGAGTGCAGTAATACTCAAATCCGTCGGTATCGTTACCGGCACTCAGAGTGACGTTCGGAAACTGTGAAGCAAATGCAAAACGATGTGCATACGATACTCGTATTGCCTTGATTCCTGGGTAAAGATTGACAGGGAAATCAAATTGTCTGAAATCGAACCCTTCTGGAATCGCGAGCGATTTGGGATGCTCAACTATCCCTGTAGAGAGTAGAGGGAATCCAAAAAGAGAACTGATGTTATCCATATTTTGAAAGTATAAAACCTCGCTTTCATATACAGGCAGTTGTTCAACAAGTAGTGGCTTAATGTGATTTAATTGCGGGAATTCAATTGATAATTCTTGAATTTCAGTAGGTGCATTTCCAAGAATTCGATAGGGTACATTTAATTGTACTGTTTTCCCAGCTTCAAGAGTGACTTGGTAGCTCGGAACGTCAAAAGTGATAGCAGGATCGGAAGAAGTAATTCTTAGTTCTGAATCTCCATTTACTGGACTCGCATTCACAACACTTATCTGAAGAATTCCTTCTTCTTCTAAGAAGTCGTTTTTCACTTCGGCTACTGGTGTGAAGTGTACCGATTGAAGTGCGCGCCAATTCATGAGTAATGCATCTTGGGCAAAAGGTTCTACAAATTCTCTGGGAGGAAAAAAGAAAAAGCGCTCTTGTCCTATCTCAGGAGTGCAAGCAATAGCTAACGTTTTACCTGGAGCCTCGTAAAGGCCAAAGTGATCATCAGAGTTTCCTGATGCTATATATCCTACGGTTTGTTGGGAGTCTCCAACACCGTAACGATTGTCACGTCGCATAGCCCACAAAATTTGTTGGTGTGTTTGAGCTCGGGTTTCTGAGTCAAATTCAGCCAATTGTGGTTGTATGATTAGATCACCAAATGAGTGTGCACTAACAATAGTTGTAAAGGCCAACTCTCGATGCAAGAAGTCTAGCGCGCTGGTCTCAGGCTCGCTGAGCGGAGTCGTACCGGGGTAAATTGAACTTGAAGGATCTGACGAGGTTCCAGGGCCACCAAAACCTAATGGGTAGTTTCTATTCAAGTCAATTCCGAAAGATCCGTCACTGTTTGGGAATCTATTTTTTCTCCATAACCCCATACTTAGCGAGCTCTCAGCACCATTGTAAGCATATCCATCTGGATTTACAATTGGTACTAGATAAAGCTCCGTATTGTCGATTAACCAAGTAGCTTCTTCATCGCTTCCATAGTTTTCAAGTAACCACCACGCAAAATAGATCTGCTGTATGAGTGACATCGGCTCGCGTGCATGGTGCAATGCATTGAGTAAAATGCGTGGTTCATTCTCTTGTGTATCTGGATTATCGCTCAATCGGAAATAATTTATTTCTCTACCCTCGTATGTTTTAAACGTGTCAATAGCCATACGCTCAGAAATCAAGTTGGGATATAGACGTCGCATCTCGCTGAATGCATTCCAGGTATCTGCAAACGAATAGTATCCGTTATCCATCGATCCAAGCTCAAAATTTTGAGGCGATTCAACGGCAAATCGAAGAGGAAGCGCACAATTATCATCACTTCGAGCACTGAGTTGAGGCTCATAAGGTGTCGCCTCAATTGTTCGAAATCCTAGCGCGCTTTTAGCGAGCATATCCATGTCGACATCAAAGGCAGGCAACTCGAGACTGTCACCAATCCAATGCACACCGTGGTCGGGTGCTGCTCCGTTAGCAATGGCTAATTGCAAGTCATGATTGGGGACGTGAATCCGTACCGTAGGGTAGTGGTGCACAGATTGGGCTTTCGCTAAAACTGATAGCACTAAAACGAAGAATAAACATATAAGTACACGCATGCTAGCAAGTTACTTGTTACACGGGACTTGAGATACTCCATGAGCTTACGAAGTCCTTTTCGGTAGGCTTGCGTACAAAAAAGCCCGTGCATCATTCGATGCACGAGCTTTTTAAGTTTTGGCGAAAGCCGCTATAAATGGACTCTATTTCACTACAAACATCCAACTACTAAAGCGACCTTGATCATCGCTTAAAGTCAAGGCATACATTCCAGCTTGCGAAAGATTACTTGGAAGTACATAGCGTTGCGCAAAACCTGAATGCTCAAGTTGTTGCTCAGCGAGGAGGCTACCATTCATTCCTGTAATTTGAACCGTGAGCTGTCCAGCTTCAAGTCCATTAATGTCAAGGATAAGCTCTCCTCCAGTTGAATTGAGGGTATTCACCAAGTGGGCTGAACCTTCAGGTAACTCGTTGACACTACTCGTAAATCGTCGTGTAAACGTTACTTCAGAAAGACCGATGTAAGAAATTAAACTTCCATCTGTGGTTGCTGAGCGGTGGAAGATTGTAGCCATTTCCCCTTCTCCAACGCCGAGGTCCATGAGTAAGGTGTCAATCTGAGCAAACGTGAAGGTGATACCACTTGAGTCGGTTACCTGAGATTGGAATACAGGCATCATCGTCGTATCAGCATAGAGCTGCCAAAACGAACCGAAATCTTGCTCGCTGTCAAACTCTTCTCCGTCAACCCAATCAATCGTCGCAGGTGTCGAACCGGCAGCACTGCCTAAGTCTACCATCGCTCCATCACTTGGGAATCGAAAAAGTGGAGAAGGCTCAGGATACTGGTTCTCACTCATAAGCATCTGCCCACGAATAGCGCCCGAACCTGCATCAAGCGT
>CALDTK010000080.1 GCA_937924035.1 uncultured Saprospiraceae bacterium
TATTGAGAGGTAATCTTCCTTAATCTTATCATTGAAGTCATTCCATGCTTTTCGTGCTTCTTTTAAATTATTTTCTTGAGGTTCAATTAGGTAAGATGAATAATCAAAATTTGATTCTTGAGATTGCTTCCCATCCTTTGAAAATGGAGAAACTCTATATATCTCAATTGCAAACAAGTCCGAACCAAGACTCTGGTCGAATGTGTCTCCGACAGAATCGGATTTAAGATCATATTCGGAGTTTCTGTAGTACACATTTAAAAGAAATAGCCCAGCCAACGCCTTCAGTAAATTCTCGATCTTCCCTCTCTCAAGACTACTCGCACGATCATGCTTTATCGCTTGATACGCTTTCTGCCAAGAGGCTTCACCCTTAGAAGCACTGCGGATAGGCCTTAATATTTGGTTTTGCTCTTTTACCAAATAGAAGTTAGCGCTCGAAACCAAGACTACTTTTTTAGCCAGCTTCCATTTGATATCCAAATACTTTAAGCAGTCAAAATCGTATTTTAAATGCTCTCCTTCTGGAGCGGGAGTGCCACCTTCACATTTATACAACTCCTTCGCAATCGACTCCACCTCCACACACGTCCGGATCAACAACTCCGCGATTTTTACAGAATACACATTGAGTTGCTTGTCGTCAATATGAATCATATCTGCTAGCACTAGCACTTCGCGCTCGATACTTTTGTAGACCGGCCAGTAGAGGTTGGTGGTGTTACTCATATTTCTATAGTTTAACCTAGCGCGGGCAAGGGCATTTCTGTAATGTCTTGCCATATTTTACCAATATCATCTGCTTCTAGTCCCGCCGTCGCAGTTCCAAAGGCCATCAACTTACCAAGCAAAATCATTTTAAAATCTTTGCGCGATAGTTTTCGAGATTTATCTTTCATTTCTTCGATCTCGTCAAATAAAATGGACTGACCTAAACCGAGCTTATTCAATTGTTCTAAGACCTTGTCTATGCGTGCACTTACACGTTGAAGTTCCTCTAGCTCGTACTCTGAAGCTGCAGCTTTCCTATCTGCTTCCCAATCGGATGCAGCAATACGAGCTGAGAAACTGGCATTAGATCGTTGGACTTCAGCCGTTAATGACCTACGCTGATATACCTGTCTATTGAGAGAGGCTTCTTGTGCTTTAAAGTGCTTCGATTGCTCTTCTCTAAACTTCTTTTCCTGCTTCGCAATATTTTCTCGTTCACGCTGAGCTTTCTTCTGTTCATCTTTCAAGGCTCGCTCAAGAGCGCTGTGCTTTTGCGTGACTATCTTTTGCTTGTCCAGAAGTTTTTTGCGATAGCTATTGACATCTCGCCTAGCACGTTCTAACTCGCGTTGCTTTGCTTGTGCTTGACGCGTGTAGCTACTTGCGCTAGAAGCACTTGATGCCTTCATGGCTTGTTGTTGCAACTTCAGTATGGCAGCTTCTATTTTGTTCGCTTTTTCTTCGCGGCTGTATAAGTCTTTTTCCGCACTGACCAAAGCTGTATTTGCACGATTAAGATCTTTTCGAGCTTGTTCACTTGAGGGCATGTTTATGGTCCTATTGATGTAAACGAAAAGGGTATCTGTTTTGCTGGCCTTAGAGTTTTACTCTGATAAAGGTCGTCGTCTGTTTTATAAAAAATCCTAGTTACGTATGTCGTTTTCAGCAGGGGCTAGGGGAGGTGATTCAGCAAGTATGAATTCTTCTAGAATTAATTTAATTTTGAGGATTTCTCTCGCCTTTACGCATAGCCCTAATCCATTAGGGGATCTGCTGTAAGTGCGTAGTCCTCGGTGGGCCCCATTTATTATGATAGGTTCTGTTTCCCCGTTGATAACAGTAGTGTTAACAGCGTAGGCTATTCCGGCTAGAAAAAATCTTGTTCCGAAAACAAATGAAGTTCCATCCGAGTATGATTCATCGTGTAGGTAGACTGGAGAGCCACTGGAGCCACCTACTGTTTCTAAATCTGTGACGAAAATTGGTTCAGAGTTCCAGTCAACAGACATCGGGGATGCGATACTGCCGCTGCGGATAACGGGAAGACCATGTTTAGAATCGACGAAGGAGTTTGGGTGTCCAGCCATGAAGATGCTAGAAAGAGCTTCTATGTTGGGAATTACCGATTCAGGAATAATATTTGACTCGTCAAAGAAGACATTGCATAATGTTCCTGTAATATTCTCGATGTTGATGTCGCCAATAAAGATGGCACATAGGTCAACTTCTTTTGTAGGATGATTTATAATTCGTTGGTTTATAAAATTTCGATCTAATTTGATTCGTTTGGAACGAAGAGAGTGATAATTTCTCTGGTCGCCAGTTTTTATTTCGAAAGATATACTATCTGGTCCAGCAACTACGTGTTTGTTCGTTATGATCGCTGGAAAGGTTTTTTCGCCAATCTTAAAATTGAAAAAGAATCCAGTTCCTGTTTTGTTACGTCCACTACGAGAGAAATTATGATTTATGATAAAGGTTGTAGTAAGGGAGATTTGTTTAGTTAACGTTAAAGTTGTATCGGGCACCTCACTATGTGAAATATTTGATGCTGATAGATTCAAATTATCGAGAAACTCTTGAGCGAGGGAGTTTTTCGGAAAAAAAAGGATTACGATGAATGCTAGGAAAAAAAAGAGTGAATGCTTCATGGGAGGTCTTTTTAGGAAAATCTAAATTAAATCTTTTTGTTTTTAAATAAGGTATAGCAAACATAAAGTTTTACACGAAAAACTTACAGATAGTGTGAATTTAGTGTGGAATACGCGCCACTCCAAACAAAAAGGCCTGCTGATCTTTCGATCAACAGGCCTTTTAATGCAGCGTTGAATGGTAGAATCTAATCCTTTACAAACCTCACTACACTGCCATCCTCAAGCTGAAGGATGTATAGACCACTCGCAAGTAAGTATACACTCATTTCTATTCGCGTTTCTCCAGCACTGAGCTCTTGCTCCTGCACAATCTGCCCAAGACCATTGTAGACGCGTAGGGTAGTAGTGTTCGATAACGCCTCTTGTAACTCCACAGTCAGAACATCACGTACTGGGTTCGGAAAGACCGAAACCTGGGTTTTGGCGAAAGCCCCACACGGAGTGCGCGGATCCTCGCATGGCGGGATGGAAGAAGTTGAACTCACACCTGAATTCAACGCACCGAATGTTGGGTTCATTTCTTGGAAGTCG
>CALDTK010000081.1 GCA_937924035.1 uncultured Saprospiraceae bacterium
CCTTCAGTGCTTACGGGGAAATCGTGCTTTCTGTGAGCAAAACCTTCGATGAAGTACCAAAGAATTTGTGAAATCGTATCAGCACATTGAGCCGATGGATCTCTTTCTGAATAGTAACCATAGACTCCAAAAGAAGTGACCTTGTCTGCCATACCAGCAAAACGAGCAAGTTGGCAAGCCTCTTCACTAGATAAACCACTGCTTCCTAGCGGTTCTTGCGCGTGAGCATCGCTTGCTTTTAGGGCGGAAAGCTGAAAAACTACTGCGTCTGCGTCACGTAAAACTGGCTCACACTCATTGATGTATTCTTTAATGTGCCCTAATCGATAAAATTCAAAATGATGCTGATGGAGATACTCTAAGCCAGCAGGATCATTGTAATGGGTTTGATACCCCAAAATCGCTAAATGATATAGCTGAACAGGGGTCAAATCAAAAATATGATCAAGATAGCGTCTTTCACTAGGTGTGTCCCTAGCCTGAAACCGAAGACGATCATCGATTAATACTAAGTTGGTGAGGAATTCTGATCGATGATATCCATAGTATTGAGCTAAGCACCTTTCATCTTCACGTCCTATAAAAAGGGGAGTTGCTCCAGCAGCTAGCATTTCCTGCATGATAGGAGCATTAAAGATTCCTTCCGCTTTGCGAGCATTTCCTAGGTCCAAAACCCTGAAAGAATCTCCAGGACGAGCCATGCGATAAAGCTTATTTCGCACTCTATCCGCTTCTGTTGAATCCAGACCGATTAAAACTAGATCTCCTGAATGAATTTCAGGCATTCCTTTCTCTTCTGAAAATCGCTCGCATATATGACCTAATTCCCAGATTTCAAAGGAAGATTGTGGCGAATCCAGGAAGGTTTCTGAGGGAAATAGCCAATTTTCGAGCATTATTTTAATTTTCAAGGCCAATGTACACGGGGAAATGCGTGTTTTTTTATAAAAAAATGTCACAACTTTACTGAAACACCGTAAAAGTTCTCGGTACTATGTACGTTTGCATCCTGAATCGAAAATTTCAGCAACCTTTTTTGCGTTGAGATTTATCATTTAGGTCATGTTTCAATTACGACATTAACTTTAACACGTAACCCAAACACGCAACCCAAACACGCAACCCCATCTTACGCTAATGATATTGAGTAATTTGAACTGTGGAAAGAACCACAGCCACCACATTACTCTTTTCTGATATGTTTGCCTTTGAGTGCAAACCACTCATTAGTTTAAGAAAAGCAAAGCTTACCTATGAAAACTCGTTCTACCCTAATTGCACTAGCAGCGATGCTAGTCGTCGGCTTCGGCACACAGGCTAACGCCCAGGATGACGCAGCTCAACTCAGCTACACACCTAAACACATGTGGGAAGTTGGTTTCCACGGAGGTTTTGCCTTCAATTCTGGAGATCTCGACTTTGATCCTGGTTTTGGTGCTGGTCTTCACTTGCGCCGTGCTATTGACCATATCTTCTCGATTCGTTTAGACGGGCAGTACTTAAGAGTTAACAGCTCAGAGGCTAATCGCGCATATGACGAATTTTCTGCTACAAGCATCGGCGGAAGTGCGCAAGGCGTAATGACTCTTAACAATTTCAAGTTCGACAAGCCTAACCGTAAGTTTAATCTTTACGTCTTCGCTGGTCCTGGAATTGGTCTTTTGGATTTTAAAGGCTCACGAGATACGGGTGGACCAGAGATTGACTTCTTCGAACAGGAAGGTAGAAACTTCAATAAAGTTGGATTCAATGCTGTAGCGGGTGCTGGTATTGCACTCCGTGTTTCTTCTAAATTCAACATCGCACTGGAACATAAAGCTATGGTTCCTTTCGGCAAAACAGCAGATTATTTCGATGGTGACAACAACCGAACGATTGTAGGAACCACTTATCGTGATATTCCTAACTACACCAATCTTCGTCTAAACTTCAACATTGGGGACGAAAGCGAGTTGTCTGAGCCACTTTATTGGGTCAATCCTCTAAATCAGGTTATCGATGAGTTGACTGAGCTAAAAGCTCGCCCAATGCTTGACCTAACGGATACTGACGAAGATGGTATTATCGACATGCTCGATCAGGAAATAGAAACACCAGAAGGTGCTGCAGTAGATACTCGCGGAGTTGCTCTTGATAGTGATGGTGATGGTGTTAAAGATTTCGAAGATGCAGAACCATACAGTATGCCTGGCCTTACTGTTGATTCTCGAGGCGTAGCACAGGCTCCGGCTTACATGACACAGCCGCAAATCGAAGACCTTATCAATGGAAAGCTTGCTGCTTACCAGCGCACAGAGGACGCCCGCCCAACTGGGTCTATGGAAGATTGGTTCCTTCCAATGATCCACTTTGATCTAAATAGCTACACAATCAGAAAGGCTGATTACGGTCACCTTAAGAATGTTGCAACTGTAATGCGTGCTAATCCAACTGTTACTGTACTTGTAGCAGGTTTTACAGACAAGCTTGCAAGTGACGATTACAACCGTGTATTAAGTTACAACCGTGCGAAGTCAGCAAAGGAGTACTTGGTAAACCGCTACGGGATCAGCCCAGATCGTCTAGTTATCCAGTATAAAGGAGAAGAAGTTGTTCTTGTACCAACTAGCTCTGGAAACTTCATGAACCGTCGTGTTGAGTTCTCTATCGCAAAAGGTGGAGAGACTGAAATGGGAATGCCAAGCGGGCCAAGAGCTGGCAAAGGAACGTTCTTCTCAGGTAGTCGTGATGCTGGGTACTAAGAATTAGATTTCTAATTCCCAATCAAAAAAGGGGGGATAATCGAGAGATTATCCCCCTTTTTTTGTTTGGTGCAATCACATGGGGCCTGAGGATTTGTTCTTGGGTGGCCGTGGACGACAAAAACAGAGAATAAAGTGTATGTGCGTATGTCTATTGGGAAGAGAATTCCTCTAGATGGTACGGCACAGATAAACTGCAATTAGAGCAGTGGCTTGCTTCTCAATCTATGTACGATTGAGCAAGTTTGAAACCTAATAGCTTTCTAGTCCATTGCAGCAGTGGATTCAGTTTGCGCTATGGATAAAACACGCCTATCACAAAGGGCTACTCAACGGCGTTTCTAGCAAATATTGCCCAGCTTGGCCCTTTTTCAGAACCTAGTATTGATTCGAGGCTAGCATTACTAGTGTGCATCCGTGAACCACTTCTATACCTGCTGCTGTTGCAGTTGCTGCTAATACATGGTTTTCTGCACCTGGGTTAAAAATGATTCTACGTGGCTTGATTTCATTCACGATATAGTCTATGTATTCTTCCTGCTTAGGTTTCGCCAAATAGATCGTCACCGTATCAATATCTAAATGTGCAGGTTTGCCAACTTGAATAGCAAGACCTAAAACATCTCCAACTCTCCCGCCGATCAAAACCAATTCTCGGCCTTCGGCCAATAGCCGTTCGGTTGCTTTGTAGCTGTATCGAGATGGCTTAGTGGAAGCTCCAATGATCAAGGTTTTCATAAAACAAAAACAGCCCCAAACAACTAGGAGTTGCTTGAGGCTGAAATTTCTTCATTATGAAGTAGGCTCATTTTACTGATCAGATCAGTATGTTCAGCGGATTTTCAAGCATAGTCTTAAGCGTCGCCAAGAATTTGGCACCGGAAGCGCCATCAACAACGCGGTGATCGCAGCTTAACGTCAATTTCATAACATTACCCACAGCTAGTTCACCATCTTTCACGATTGGTTGCTGCTTGATGCTACCGACAGCTAGGATACATGCGTCCGGTGGATTAATAATGGCTGTAAACTCGGTAATGTCAAACATACCGAGATTTGATATAGTGAAAGTGTTTCCAGACATCTGCTGTGGCTGGAGTTTACGTTCCTTTGCCAAACCAACCAGTTCTCTAACCTCTTGATTGATCTCGCCCATACCCTTGCGATCAGCATGTCTAATCACAGGAACAAGTAGACCGTCTTCAACAGCTACAGCTACACCAATATTTACATCATGATTATAGCGAATAGATTCACCAAGCCAAGAAGAGTTAATCGCAGGGTGTTTGCGTAAGGCGTGGGCACATGACTTAACAACAAGGTCGTTGAATGAGATCTTTACATCACTCAGTTCATTCAACTTTTTGCGATAAGCAATGGCTCCCGTCATTTCTACTTCTATACCTAAATAGAAGTGAGGAGCTCCAAACTTGGATTCAGCCAAACGACGTGCGATAACTTTGCGCATCTGGCTAGTAGGCACATCTTCAAACGAAGCGCCTTCGGCTGGTGCATGAACCTTGCTTGGTGCCGGGCTCGGTGAAGAAGAAGTTTGAGAAGGAGAAACGCTTGGCGTTCCGGCCGCGGCTTCTACGTCTCGCTTTACAATGCGGCCCTGGTCACCACTACCAGAAATACTGTTAAGATCAACACCAGCATCGGCAGCCATTTTCCGAGCTAAAGGACTTGCCTTAACACGATCAGTGCTTGCAACCTGAGTGTTGCTAGCCACGGGTTCCGGCTCAACGATAGTTGTTACCTCTGACGGTTTTTCTGCGGTGCTTGAATTCTCAGTCGCAGCCGATTCTGCTCCTTCTAGTGCTGATTTATAATCTTCACCTTTTTCTCCAATTACAGCAAGAACTGCATTTACAGGTACAGATCCTTCTTCGACACCAATGTGAAGTAGAACGCCTTCATGAAAGCTTTCAAGCTCCATGGTGGCTTTATCTGTTTCTACCTCGGCAAGTACATCACCAGGTTCAACCTCATCGCCGACTTGCTTTAACCAGCCCACGATATTTCCCTCTTCCATTGTGTCGCTCATGCGGGGCATGCGAATGACCTCTGCCATAGTAACTATTGTGTTGAATTGTTTGCAAAAATGCAAACTAGCCCGCGAAATACAGGTCTAAGTTTGTAATTGTTTTTCTTAAATGTGAAAACAAAGCGAAAGTTTGGTCAATCCCTTCAATGGGGCCAGAAAATTCCCATTTACGTCGAGAAGGTTATCTTTTTTGTTTGGCAGGATTCCTTCTGTAAATAACTAAATGACAGCTGATGAACGATTACATTTACAGTCCATGAATTTTTCTTCAAAATATCTAGAAAATGCTGTTGCTTCTTTTTCATCTCTACCTGGGGTAGGCAGAAAAAGCGCTCTTCGCTTAGCACTGCATCTACTTCAGCAACCGGAAGAATACACACAAGAGTTTGTGGACGCTCTTTCTACGATGAGATTAGAGGTGCAGGAGTGTGATACATGCTATAATCTTTCGGATTCGAATATTTGTACAATTTGCGCTAATCCACAACGCAAGAGAAACTTGATTTGCGTAGTTGAAAATGTTAGGCAAGTAATGGCTATTGAAGAAACAGGTCATTATCATGGCTTATACCATGTCCTAGGAGGCGTAATTTCTCCAATAGATGGTGTTGGACCACAAAATCTGAACCTTGAAGGTTTGATTAGTAGGGTAGAGCTCGCGCCAGAGCCTCCAGAGATAATTCTAGCGATTTCACCAACAATTGAAGGTGAAACGACAAACCTTTACATCAGCAAGCAACTCGAGTCATACAATCCAATTATCACAACAATTGCTCGCGGAGTAAGCTTTGGCAACGATTTGGAATATGCCGATGAACTCACATTGAGTAGATCAATTAGCGCTCGACGTCCTTACGCTACCCAGCACAATTACTAATGAATCATGCTACACATGAACAAGATGATGTAGTCGATCTGTCTATAGTCATTGTCAACTACAACGTGCGCTATTTTCTCGCGCAGTGCTTGGAAAGCGTTCGTTTAGCGTGCAAAGGATTGCGAGCAGAAATATGGGTGGTAGACAATGCCTCTTCTGATTCGAGCCTGGAGCTTTTGAATGAAATGAGCGACATTAAGCTTATTGCCAATAGCGAAAACCTCGGTTTTTCGAAAGCTAATAATCAAGCTATCCGTAGAGCAAAAGGACGTTATGTACTCCTTTTGAATCCTGATACACTCGTCCCTGAAAATGCATTTCATAAGTGCCTGAATTATACTGATACAAACCCGAATGTTGGGGCGCTCGGAGTACGAATGATAGACGGCCGAGGAGACTACTTGCCAGAAAGTAAGCGTGGCTTCCCTTCACCGTGGGTAAGCTTTTCAAAGATGAGCGGTTTGTCAAAATTGGCTCCTCGTTCTCCAACGTTTAATGCCTACTACCTAGGCCATTTAGATGAGTTTGAAACGAATAAAGTAGACGTACTTCCAGGTGCTTTTATGTGGTTGAGGGCAGAGTTGTTGCCTGAAGTTGGCGGAGGCCTTGATGAAGACTACTTCATGTATGGTGAGGATATCGACTTATCATACTGTATACAACAAGCAGGTAAAGATGTAATCTATTATCCAGAAGTTAGCATCGTCCACTATAAAGGAGAAAGTACTAAAAAACGCTCCTTCGCATATGTCAAAACCTTTTACAAGGCTATGGCAATTTTTTCTGCAAAACACGTGAGCGGTGGGAAAGCAATTTTCCAAAGCATGCTTTTAAAATTTGCGATTTACACTCGTGCTTCTTTGGCCGTTCTTATCAATGCTATTGTTGCTATTTTCTTTGCATTAGTTGACGGTGCAGCGATGGTAACTTTACTCATTTGCGCTAAAAATCTTTGGGCCAAATATTACTTCAAGGACGTTAGCTATTACGACGCTTCTCCTTTTGAAGAGTTAAGTATACCCTTGTATACGCTTCTTTGGGTAATAGGCATAGGCATTTCAGGTGGTTACGAACGACCTTATCGATTTGCTGCAGCTTTCAAAGGAGCCGCACTAGGGTCATTGTTTGTCCTTATTGCCTACGCATTGTTACCAGCTGAATTTCGGACAAGTAGAGCTGTAATTCTGCTGACTGGGGCCACAGCCATGATGCTACTTCCTTTTTTGAGATTCCTTTGGTCGGTTGTTCGTCCGCAAGAAGTATCAACCACAAGTAAATCGCTCGGAGTCCAACGGAGGTTGGCGATCCTTGGTAGCAAGAATGAAACAAACAGAGTGCTTGGATTACTGGGTAAGGCAGGTATCTCCAGAGAATATGTTGGAAGGGTAGACCCTAAATTTTCGCCAAATGATGAAACGATAGGAAATACCGTAGAATTGGATCAACTCGTCGAAACTTACAGACTTGACGAAATTATTGTCTGTACTTCTGACTTATCTATTTCTAGCTTAATGCAGTGGATGCAGAAATTAGGAGATCAAGTCGAATTCCGCACAATAGGTCCTAATTCGCAAGCTATAGTTGGATCTCCTTCAAAGAATTCTCCAGGTGATCTATACACCGTTGGAGTTCGGTACGCGCTAGGACTTTCTCAATGGCAACGTAGTAAGCGGATTTTTGATGTTTGTTTTTCGGTGCTTTTACTCGTTTTTTGGCCAGCCCTATTTTTTATGAAAAAACCGATTAGTGCATTTCAAAACGCATTGCTTGTTTTACTAGGAAGTAACACTTGGGTAGGTTATGCTGTAGGCGGAATTAATGGTCACCATCTGCCAAAACTAAGACCAGCTGTTTTGCCGCAAGGAGAAGGAATAAAGGCCTTGGAATCTAAGGAAATCCAGCACCTCAACGAGCTTTATGCACGTTACTATAGTCGAAAGGAAGATATACGATACGTCTCCAAACATTGGCGAAGTCTAGGTAACAAGTCAGTAGCTATTCACACACTTGCTCCTGCTCGCTGGCCGCAAAGGAATCTTACTCCAGTCGACTATGCTAAATCATAAAGATTTTTTAAAAAAGGCTGTTCAGCTTTCGCCAAAACTCACTGAGTGGCGCAGGCATCTTCATGCAAACCCAGAACTGTCTTTTGAAGAGTATAATACCCAAGCATTCGTTTTAGAAAAGCTGAGGTCCTTTGGGCTTTCGCCAAAACCAATTGCAAATACAGGAGTAGTTGCAATAATTGGCGCAACTGCAGAGAAACATTGCATAGCTATTCGTGCCGACTTAGATGCCTTGCCGATTCAAGAAGTACAAGGGAGGCAGTATGGGAGTACATCCAAGGGCGTTATGCACGCATGTGGACATGATGCTCACACAACCTGCGCATTAGGAGCAGCCTATCTGCTACAACAAATGAGTAATGACCTTCCACTTCCTATTAAATTGATCTTTCAACCTGGAGAAGAACTTTTACCTGGAGGGGCTACTAAAGTGATTGCAGCTGGTGGACTAAAGTCGCCTGAAGTATTAGGTATTGTTGGGCTTCACGTAGCGCCCGATATTGAAGTTGGAAAACTAGGAATTCGAGCTGGAGACTATATGGCAAGCGCGGATGAGATTTATCTCACGTTAAAAGGATCAGGTGGACATGCAGCCATGGCGCATCAACACTCCGATTTAATAGCTACAGCAGCACAGCTGTTGGTTGGCTTGCAACAAGTGGTCTCAAGAAAGGCACCACCAGAAATAGCAACTGTTTTGTCTTTCGGAAAAATTGAATCCTTTGGAGGGGCTACCAATGTGCTAGCTAGTGAAGTTAAGCTAGCAGGTACCTTCCGCACCTATAATGAGAAGTGGAGAACCGAGGCACATAGGATTATTAGGCATATTATTAAGCACACTTGCGCATCTTATAGAGTGGATTTCGACTTAGAGATCAAAGTGGGGTATCCTGCATTGAGCAATGATATATCCCTTTCAGCGGCAGTGAAAAAGACACTGGTTGAATTAGTGGGGGTAGACCAAGTTCAACCGCTGTCACTCCGTCCGACAGCTGAAGATTTCGCTTGGTATCTACAAAAGGTACCAGGTGTTTTCTTTCGCCTTGGTACAAGAAATGAATCCAAAGGGATCACAGCTGGGGTACACACTTCTGTTTTCGATATTGACGAAGACAGCCTTCCAATTGGAGCAGCAGCATTGGCCGCGTCGGCCATGGAATTAGCCACTTATACAAATCAGTCCAACCTCTAATTGAGGGAACGGTAGGCTTAGT
This sequence comes from uncultured Saprospiraceae bacterium, assembly GCA_937924035.1. Classification (GTDB taxonomy): domain Bacteria; phylum Bacteroidota; class Bacteroidia; order Chitinophagales; family Saprospiraceae; genus CALDTK01. The sequence continues at coordinate 8,946 of CALDTK010000081.1, forward strand.
GGGGTAAACGGAGGAACGATGGACCCTCTTATCCCGTATACCATACCATCCAAGTGATAGACTGTCAGCTTGGCGCACGATTTGCATGTATTTGATTTAAGATCATACGTAATTGCACGTCATACAAACAAATGTCCATGTCAGCCAGAATCTTAGTCGTAGACGACGAAAAAAGCATCCGAAGAACCCTGAGAGAAATTCTTGAGTTTGAAAAATATAAGGTTGAGGAGGCTGCCGATGGTCTTGAATGTTTGACCAAGTTGAAAGTCGGAAAATTTGATGTCGTAATCTGCGATATTAAAATGCCAAAGATGGATGGTATGGAAGCGCTTGAGCGCATTCAAATCATCAGCCCTGACACTCCAGTCGTTATGATTTCAGGGCACGCCAACATTGATGTTGCAGTAGATGCTGTCAAGAAAGGCGCATTTGATTTTATTTCTAAGCCACCAGATCTCAATAGAATGTTGATCACCATCCGTAATGCGATGGACAAATCTTCACTAATTCAGGATACCCGGGCGCTTTCTAAGAAAGTAAACAAGTACAAGACGCAAGAAATCATTGGAGATTCTGAGTCGATCGTAAAGATTAAGCAGACCATTGATGTTGTTGCTCCTATTGATGCGCGTGTAATGATCACGGGTGAAAATGGTACCGGAAAAGAACTCGTTGCCCGCTGGATTCACGAAAAAAGTGCTCGGAACAAGAGTCAAATTGTTGAGGTTAACTGTGCAGCTATTCCAAGTGAACTCATCGAATCTGAATTATTCGGTCACGAAAAAGGCTCGTTTACGAGTGCGCACAAACAGCGGATTGGGAAATTTGAGCAGGCAAATGGCGGAACACTTTTCCTTGATGAGATTGGTGATATGAGCCTTTCTGCACAAGCCAAGGTGCTACGAGCATTGCAAGAAAACCGCATTACAAGAGTCGGCGGAGACAAAGAAATCCGAGTTGATGTTCGCGTAATAGCGGCAACAAATAAGGATTTGCGTAAGGAAATTGCAGAGAATCGCTTTCGTGAAGATTTGTATCACCGTATCGCCGTGATCCCTATTCATGTCCCTTCACTTCGTCAACGTGCTGATGATATTCCTTTATTGGTAAACTACTTCGTGGGTCAAATCTGCGGAGATTACGGATCCAAAGCTAAGGCTGTTAGTACTGCAGCAATGAAAGCCCTTCAAGAATTACCTTGGACTGGAAACATTCGAGAACTTCGAAATGTAGTAGAACGCCTCATCATCCTCAGTGGAGATGAAATTGCAGTACAAGACATTCAAACATTTGTCGTCCCAAGTCAAGGCGAAGGAAATAAGCAAATGCACGAAGTTTTTGATCAATTCTCTGATCTAAAGGAGCTTCAAAAGGAGTTCTCGAACTACAAATCAAATTAAGAGACAGGTTTCTCTGTTTTGCCGAAAGGTGAGAAAAAGCCTCGCAGGATACTTCTTGCGGGGCTTCTTTACTTGTTATCGTATCATTGAGCTAGATTAAACAACCTATGAAAGAAGAACAAAAAGATTCGACACCACGCAATCCAATGAAGCAGTGGACAAAGATTAAGGGTGAGAATTCTTGGACGATGTTCAAGGTGATCGCCGAATTCGTCGATGGATTTGAAACTATGAACCGAATGGGGCCTTGTGTCTCGATCTTTGGTTCTGCCCGGACAAAGCCAGACAACAAGTATTACAGGCAAGCAGTTGATGCTGCCCGACACCTTACAGATGCAGGTTTCGGAGTCATCACGGGAGGTGGGCCAGGAATAATGGAAGCTGGAAACAAGGGGGCTTCTCTACATGGCGGACTTTCTGTAGGATTGAATATCGACCTGCCTTTTGAGCAGAGTCACAATCAGTACATCGACCCAGATAAGAACTTGAATCACCGTTACTTCTTCGTAAGAAAAGTAATGTTTGTAAAGTATGCTCAGGCATTTATCGTAATGCCTGGTGGATTCGGGACGTTGGATGAGTTATTCGAGGTTTTGACTCTTATTCAAACGGGTAAGATCACCAGTGTTCCTGTAATCCTAGTAGGTCACGATTTTTGGGATGGTATGATTGATTGGATAAAAGGAACGATGCTCGGAGCAGGCAATATTAGTGCTGGTGACCTCGACTTAATCCCTGTCACTGATGATCCAAAAGAAGCAGTAGATATGATCTGCGAGTTCTATGCAGACAAGGCAAAGCACCAGATAAGTCCAAATTACGAGCTGTAATTTTCCATTGTTCTGAAATGTTTTCCCTAGTTGAATAGGAAAAACGATACACCGAGCCGAAGGACAGATTTCACTGGAATCACTCCTTCGGCTCTTGCTATTGGATACCCTTCAACCGTAGCTGGGAGATCTTCACTGTCACTGACTAGAATACGATCCATCCTCACGAATGCCTTGAAGCTTTGCACTTTTATCGCGAGGAAAAGATCTAAACTGTACTGCCAATCAGCCTGATTCGCATCTCGGTCGATATAAAAAACGCTGGTGAGTGGAAAGTATCCATATCGGCGCACAGGAGAGCGGATCCAACCGTCGACGCCAGCAATCAAGTCCATACTTTCCTTAAACACTGTAGCCTTACAGAAAAGGCTGTGTTGTCCTGTGTATCCAGGTAGATGTACTGCTTGAGATTGAACAGGATTACGAAATACACCTCGATTCATAAATGATACTGGACCGAATGTTAGCGGCAAATCATAACTCAATGTTGGGATAGCAATTTCAGAGCTTGTATTTTCGGGTATTCCATTTTCGCCGTAAACGATAGCATCTGCATAAACGTCGAGGTAACCTTTAACTTGAAGGTTGAGAGGAACATAGTTTGCTGATCCTCCGATTTGCGTGTGCGTACTGACTGAAAGATTGGTGTTTTGTAAGAATTGGCTGTTAACACCTAGCACCTCTGTGGCGAGCGGAGCAGCGCTTCGCTCAAGTAGCACTTCTCCAGCGAGCTTGAATCTGTCTGCGATTTTCCAGGATAAAGATCCATCAATTTTTCCTTCACCTACTCTCGCTCCTAAGGCAATGTCAGCATCAGCATCTAGTGTGAAACGATCTAAAATTGTGCCTTGGACTTGCCCATTTAATCCAAGCAAAACTTGAGATCTTGGCCTTTCTTCATGCAAGGCTTCAAACTTTTGGGACCCTCCATAGATGCCAGCTCTAAAGTTGAAAGCTACCGGCAAATCTCCTTCAGCACTGGCATAATATTCTATGTCCGCTTCCGCTAAAACAGTCGACGAGCTGAGATCATAGCGCAGGCCTCGGTTATCAATACTGTATATTCCGTAATAGGCGCTATCTGCAGCGAATGTCGTTTCCGAAAAAGTAGTGCTAGTTCTGAGGTCGCGGGTGGTGTACGAAAGATCAAGTGCACCTGCAAATCCCTTGGGGGTTTCGTCTGCTTGTGGTTTTAGAAAGTAGCGATGGAGGTAACGTATGCGCCGTCTTCGCCCTTCTGTTCGCGGAGGACTTGAAAGATTACTAGTGGCCAGAAAAGGATCTTCAGGTACTGATATAGTATCGTTTGAAGCAAAAAGATAGCCTCCCGAATTGAAGAATCCTTTTGAGCGTAAGACCAAGGAAAGGTATGCCCTGTGCCTAGAGGAATCTGGGGTGTAGGCGATGCTGCTACCTAAGTAAATTCGTTCTCCTCCGCTGTTAGGATAAGTATTGCTACGTCCAGAATTATAGGTTCTATGGTATTGAAAACTAAGCTTCCATCCATTTGCGAAGGACCGACCTAGCTTCACATCTACTTGGCCGTCGTCAATTTCTCCGCCTTGGTTGTACGCCACGTAGGAGAATGGAATATTTTGATTGAAAAACGGAGCATCAAGATTACTGTAGGAAGGATGCTCAGCCTGAGATAGTTGCCTCAGTCGTTCATATGGTGTTCCTAAAATGGGGTTAAGAGCTGCTGGCTGAATAACACTGTTGTTATAAACGAAATCAGCCCCAGCTTTGAGCATTGGGTCAAATCGTGCATAGGTTAGTCGAAGTAAGGAGTCTTTTATTTGGCTTTTGGCGATAGGGAATGTAGGATTGTAACTCTCTAGGATAATTGAATCAGGTAGGACGTTTCGAGATTCTTCAACGGAACGTGAAGTGTCTTGTCCTGGAAGCTCTTGGTTTGATCTCCTTTCTGGGATGAGTTGCGCGAATAGTGAAGGAAAACCAACAAGCCCGCAAGCGAATAGTAAGACCAGCTGTCTGATCATGACCGATGAGATCGACGAAGTCAATTGGCTTTTTTTCATTCAGGGGGCGAAACTATGGCTTTCTGTATACCTACCTAACGTTCTAAGTATATGAAATAGCTTCTTAAGAGGAGTTTGTGGTTCGCGGGATAGTCCTCACCTTCGCGCACAGATGAGTCAACACGCAAAAATTTACGGTCGCCGCCCAATTGAGGAGGCTTTTCAAGCACGCCAGCGCTTTGAGCAAGTATGGTTGGACCATCGCCTCAGTGGACCTTTCGCTGAGGACATCCGTCGGTGGTGCAGTGAACAGAACGTTCCATTGAAGTACGTTCCGCGCTTTCAACTGGATAAGTTAATCGACGCCAATCATCAAGGTGTCATCGCACAAGTAGCCCTTGTGGACTATGCCAAACCTGAAGCGTTAATACAAGCTGTAGAAGAGTCAGGGTTTTTGCTGCTCCTTGATGGTGTTACAGATGTTCGGAATTTTGGAGCAATAGCGCGTTCAGCCTATGCCGCAGGTTGTAAGGGGATAGTTATACCTCAAAAGCAACGAGCTCCGATTAATGCTGCAGCTGTAAAGGCGTCTGCAGGAGCGCTTTCACACTTGCCAATTGCTCGTGTTAGCAGTTTGGTGAGTTTTGTAAGATTGCTGCGTGATCGAGAGCATGTTGTTGTCTGTATTGAAGGTCGCGGAAAGCGTGAAGTAGAATCTGTAGATCTATTAAGTCAGCCAGTAGCTTTTGTCTTGGGATCTGAAGGTGATGGGATTAGCGCTTCTGTGCGTAAAGCGGCAACAACAACCGTACGACTTCCACAGGCTGTCGATTTCGATAGTTACAATGTGTCAGTAGCGGCGGGAATGTTAGCGTATGAATTTCTTCGTCAGAATTCAATGCTACGTTGGTCCCCAAATGCAAAAAAGGAAGTATAGAATCGCCTTCTGTCACTTTTTTTGAAGGAGCCAAATATCCTGCTGTCTCCCCCAGGATTCAGTTCGACCTGGTGTGTGACTTATTTCTTTGAAATCTTGACGGAACAAGTTTCTGAAGGTTGTTGGCGGTTGAAATGCGGCAAAAAGTCTGTGTCCCTCTTTTTCAAACTCTTGAATAACGAGTTCGCCTTTATCGTAATCAGTTTGCTGAGCTGGGGTTAAGATTTCGCGGTACCCGTCGCCATGTGTTGTCACCATGAGAACACCACCGGGCTTTAAGATGCGAGCAAGTTCTGATAGCCACTCTGAGTGTCGTTTTGCCGAAAGGTGAGTTAAGATAGAGATACTGATGATGGCATCGGTAGAATCTTGGACATAAGGTAACGGTGGGCTCAGCTCACAAAGCTTAAACTCAATACCAGGTAATGCGTGTTTCGCCCAAGTGATTGTCTCTGAGTTGTAATCTGTACCTCTGACGCGACTGCCACTCGGAAGAAATTCACTCAAATGGCGGGTTAAACGAGCTGGCCCGCATCCCCAATCCAGTACCACAGCACCTTGATTCGGTAAAAATGGGTCAAATAGTTCAACGACTTCTTTCGCAGTGTTTCGTCCTTGTTCAAAATACCTCCTATAGCTCATTCCATAGGCTTCGAAAAGCATATAAGCAGGAGGTAATTCTAAGTCAGGATGTTGCTTTTTAAAAGCTCTGTTGTCTGAGGCGTTTTGAACGCTCTTGATGACAAACTTCCCATATTCAACTAGGGAGCCGAATCCATTCGAAACTAAAAGGTTTTTGAATGTTCGAAGAATCGACATCGCTTAAAGGTAGGTGAGGAGGTTTGGGCACAATGTAAAAGCATTGGTTAGCAATGAAATGAAAAATCAGCCTTAGATAAAAAAAGGACCGCACGACAATGTCGCACGGCCCTAAAGAGAATCGAAATGCTTTTAGAAATTCAGGTCAGTATTTCACGAGTTTAAAGTGAGCTAATTCTGCGAATGACTTGATACAATTGTGTACGATCGTTGACATCCTCTTCAAAAGGATCGTGCTCAAGGTGATTAGCACTGATCAATTTGAGTGCTTTAACACGATTCTTTTCGTCTAAGATTGGGCGCACGTACTTAATCCAAACGGCACCATTGCTCTTCACTGCGTAGATGGAGTTTTCGCGCAAATCCTTGAAGCTATTAACCTCTTTGCAGATTACAACATCTCCGTCTTCAATGACAGGCTCCATAGAGTTTCCGTTAATAGGAAAAGCAATAAGGCCATCACCATTTATACCAGGAAGATTGAAATACTCGGTGTCGCTTTCACGAGCAACTGCTCCAGAGTCAGTAGCAAAACCGGCAAAAGCGTCAAAAGTGGTGAATTTGATTTTACCCGTTGCTCCTATAGACTCTAAAATAGAATCAGGAATCTTGACTTCTGTATCGAATGGTGATCCTTCACCATCTAGCATGTAGGATTCAGAGATGCCATATTCTCTGCATAGTGTACGAGATTGGCTGTAACTGATAACACGTTTATCGTCTTCGTTGAGATATGCACGAATTATGTGGCCATAAGCTCGATTGCCTAGGATTTTTTGAGCGAAGTCGCCCATACCTTTTCCGCCTCTATCGTTCTTGACGATAACGCCTCGTTCTTCTAGGAGTGCAAAGACGATCCTGAACCTATTATTAAGGTCGATTCTATCGGGAGTAATCATTTCAAATTGTTGGTTGCGCCACAAATTAAAACAATTTGTAGGCAAACCTCCAAATTTGAGACCACATATTTTTTTAAATATTTACTTTAACCACATTCTATGGGATGTAGACTCTATAAACAAGAGTTAGACCTGACATCAAAAGCAAGCTTGGTTGGGTTTTGCCGGAAGGCCTACTGAGTAATTAACATGGATAGTGTGGAAAACTATGAACTCTAGAAACCCTGTAAATCCAGCGTTGCCTAGAGTTATTTTCACTTTTCCACGTTATATGGTAAAAAATGTGGATGTCTTTGACTTATTTTAGCGTCACTGAAACTTTTGAGAAACACTTTGAAACACTATGGCACACGTAATTTCGCTACTCAACCACAAGGGTGGAGTAGGCAAAACAACTAGCGCAATCAATATTGGAGCTGGTCTTGTAGAACTAGGAAAAAAAGTTCTCCTTCTTGACCTTGATCCTCAAGCAAACCTTACCGTTTCACTTGGCATCCAACGCCAGCCTGTAACGATCTATGAATCGCTTCGCGGGGAATCTGAATTGGTTCCATTCCAGTACAAACCTAATTTTGACGTAGTCACTTCATCTCTAGATCTTAGTGGAGCTGAGATGGAATTGGTTAATGAGCCAGGACGCGAGTTTCTCTTGCGTAGTCTCTTTGAGCCGATACAAGAAGAGTACGACTACATTATTATTGACTGTCCTCCGAGCTTAGGTTTGTTGACGCTCAACGCGTTGACGAGCTCAAATTTTGTTTACATTCCTCTGCAGACCGAGTTCCTTGCTCTCCAAGGGGTAGCAAAGATCAAGCAGGTAATCGACAAGGTTCGCTTCCGTCTTAATAAGAAACTCTCTGTTGGTGGTGTTATTGCGACAATGTTCGATTCTCGCAAGGTGCTGAACAGAGATGTGGTTGCCACAATTCAGAAATACTTCGGTGAGCGTGTCTTTGAAACGATGATCCGTAATAACGTTGCACTTGCTGAGGCGCCTGCACAGCGAATGGATATTTTCTCTTACCAGCCTAAATCGAATGGAGCTTTAGATTATTTGAAGCTTTGTAAAGAAATTGAGCAACGTTGCGATGCTGCAGCTGCAGCCGAACAAGAAAAGCCACAAGCGCAAAAGCTTTCAACGATTGCCACTAGACAGCCTATGGGATCAATGCCCCAAGGAACACCTGATCTAGTCGCACCTAAGCAAGCTGCTCGTCCTCAAACTCAACCTCGCCAAACCGTAGATCTTCATGGCTAGCATAGACACCTTTTAGGAAGTCTATATACATGAGTCTCAGAATCCTTGATCCCTTTTGTTGCACCTCAACTAAACCGGATCTACTAAACGCGAATACGGTGAGCAAGAAGCATTTTACAAGCGGTCTCGATAGTGTCTTTTCGGAGGAGTCACAATACGAGCCTAATATCGATAATAGCCCTTGGTTGTTGGAAACCTCAGAGGAGGTCGCTACAGCCAAAGCACCCGCTGAAGCCCGAAAGGCCAAGGCTAAAGAAAGTACCGCATCACGCCGTAGCGGAAAGAGCTTTACCTCCGACCTTGAATCTCTTTTTGCTGCAGCAAGTGTTGAGCGTCCTCGCGAGGCAGCCGAACCTGCTGAAGAAATGACGAGTAGGACGAGGCATCGCCCGCGGAGGAGAATGCCAACATTCTCAGGTCTCGATGGTCTCATTCGCGATACAACAAACGGAAAAATTCCACGCGCCATCGAGGAAGATGTTCCAAGCGTTCGTAAACGAGTGACATTTACCTATGACCGTGATAGATTCTCTCGCTTAAAGTCCATTGCACGTGTTGAGGGGAATTACCTCAAAGACATCATTAGTGGATTGCTAAATGACTACATCAATCAGTATGAAAAGGAAGCAAAGAAAGCTTAAGTGATCTTGCTTCTAGTCCCTTGATCAAGCAAGCCTCCGCTACTTCTGTAGACGGGGGCTTTTTTCTGGAGTTGAGTAAAATTTCCATTATATTATCCCAACCTTCTGACTCAATTTCAATCTCAAATGTCTACAAAAAAGCAGTTTAAACCCTACGTGCCAAGTAGGCTAAGCGCAGATGACTCCCTCGCTGCAGCGCGAGCGTTCGAAGATTTTATGGATCAACGTAGATCTGTAAGGGAATTTTCATCTGCGCCGGTAGAGCGAAGCGTTATTGAGTCAATTATTAGAACTGCTAGCAGTGCACCAAGCGGAGCACATAAACAGCCTTGGACTTTTTGCGCAGTGAGTAGCCAAGAAGTGAAGTCGAAAATTCGAAAGGCAGCAGAAAAAGAAGAATACGAGAATTACCATGGACGCATGAGCGAAGAATGGTTAGAAGACCTGAGTGCTTTCGGTACAGATTGGCATAAGCCTTTTCTTGAAGAAGCTCCTTGGATTATAGTACTCTTTAAAAAAGCATACGACCTTAGTCCTGACGGAACTAAAACAAAAAATTACTACGTCAATGAATCTGTAGGTATTGCTGCCGGATTTTTTATATCCGCGATTCATAAAGCAGGACTCGTCACATTAACGCATACACCTAGCCCTATGAATTTCTTGCAGAAGGTCTTAGGTCGCCCAGCAAATGAGCGGCCTTATTTACTGCTACCTGTGGGATATCCAGCGGTTGATGCGGAGGTGCCGGTTTTAGATCGGAAAAAGTTAGAGGATATTTCCGTCTTTTATTAAAATACATCTTTATTAAAAAAGACTACTGTTCAGGCCCGACGTATGGGAGTCTGACGAAATGATCAAACTCTTGATAGAGGAAAACAGTATTCTTTTTTGGAGGATTTTTCCAAGAGAGGACAATCCGGTATTCTTCTACCTTCATATCGTATCCATACCTCGTGTTTGATATGTTTTTAACTCCTAAATCGTTTTGCATCATCCAACTTCCTGGAGCATCAAGGGCGACGTATAGCTCATCGTTTTCCCATCTAGCTTTGTATTTATCGGTCAATGCTAATTGATGAAATTGAGTAATATCTATAAGCTCTATCTCTTGTCGGTCCACGGTAAAGGGAGCACTGACCGAACTTGATAGATATCCAGCAAGCGCGCTGAAATCTGGTCGGTGATCAGCAATCATTTGCACTCCTTTATAGGAGCGTGCATAACCAAGCAGATAGGCTCTTTCAGGAGCCCCAGACTTTTTTGTCGCGTCATCAATAATACTTGAATAAGATGCAGTTAAACTAGTTAAGATTCGTTGACTTTCTCTCCAAGAATCAATTGTACGGAATTGAATAATAGCAGAAATAGTAATCGCTACAATCCCTAAGGTGATTCCCATTTTTTTGGGCAATAAAGCTGAAATTGTAGCAATGAAAGCCGCGATAAAGACAACAGCTAAAGTGCCCAGGCGATCGTTTTCAACTGGGAAAAAATCATAGAAGTACATTTGAGAAATTGCCGCCGTTCCTGCTCCAGCCATAAACAACCAAAGAAGAAGAGCAGTACGAGTGGGCGGAGATTGATAGGTTTTGCGTAAGCTAGACCATCTTTTAATGGCTATGCTTAACGCAAGTGCCACAATAGAATAAAGCGCTACACTGACGATAGGATTGCCTAAGTGAGCTGTGAGACCTTTTTTCCAAGCTCTTGCCCAAAACCTATAGTGAAAGCCAGAGCGCATCATCCATCGCCAAGGTGCGGCAATGATTTCAGTTAAAGGTTGTGAGGTTGCGACTTCAGCCCCGTAGTGCCCTATCCAAGAACCTTGAACAAGCTTTGTCAATATTAAATGAAACGCGACGAGCGCTATTGATCCGAGTGTGACGCCTATCGCTTTTTTCCATGTGCCAAGGGATAAGAAGAAAACGTAATAAGACGTAAAGCCTAATATCGCGATTGGTAGCGCATAGGCTAATTCAAGAGAAAATAATCCAATTACTTGTATGAATAGCGCCAAGTAAAGCCACGAAATTTTGTCAGATTGTAAATAACTCCGAATTAAGAGTAAGCTGCTCAGCCAAACAAGAATACTAACTAAATAATGTGGGCAGACGCGCCAAATCACAATCTCGGTATTTGCTGGCGAGAGTGCGAATAGTCCCGCCGCTACCCAGCCAGCCCAGGCATAATTTTTAGATCCATGATCAAATAGAACTAGCTGGACCAAGGTTTTGATAAGTAGCGCAGCTCCTGCATAAAGAGTTATAGTAAATGCATGAACAAGCCAAGAACTTATACTTCTTAAATGCTCAATGAACCACATCAATAACGCATAACCTTGGAGTTGGGCAGGATAGTCATATGTATGTAGTGCCCCTTGAAAGCCTCCGTTGAGTACTCGCTCTTGCCAGCCTAAATAATCTGTGACATAACCGGCATCTTGAACAAATCCGAATAGTATGAACAGCAGAATATAGAAGAGAAAGTATTCCTTTTTCATACTAGTCAGAACTTGGTGATGTCTCTGGAAGAGATGCGCCTCCTAATGCATCTTCAATAATTCCATCCTTCCCAAGCAGCATCAGGGTGCCTTGTAATCTTCCACGACGTTCCACGAATAATCCCTCCCATCCTAGGCCACAGCTGTTGTGAAGTTTCCCTCCAGCAAGTGCTAACGTAGCCCCTGGCATCACAGTGATTCTATGGCCTTCTGGGATACTTAAACGACAACGCACCTCAAGATAAGATCCAGGGAGGAGCGTTAGATTGCCTTCTAAGTCAGTCTCATGTCTTAGTACAAAGCTGTCTCTTAACTCGGCATGTTGCCCTGTTCCTTCGCACCAATTTGGACGTGTGTATGCTCTTTGTTTGGACCCTTCTCGTGCCATTGATGCATGCATTCTACCTACTTGGCACGGAGTAAATGCTATCGAACGAGCAGAGTAGTCCATGATGTTGTTGCTAACTTCCGAACAGCCTGGCTTTACATTGTAATTCCAACAATTATTGTGCTGTGGAGTGTCGTCACAACCATCATTTTTAATCCAAGAATGATTTAATGTGAAGATATGGCTTACTTCATGAAGGAGTGTTTTACGTACCTCCCAAGGCTTTTTGAAATCATGCCAATGCCCAACCATTTTCAAATATCTAGTCCCGAAAGCAACCCCCGCATTACCTGTACCATAAGTTTTGCTGGCAACTGAATCGGGGTGATGAGCGATAAAGAATACGTTTAAGATTGAGTCGTTTCTATATTTATATTTATTGAAGATTTTATAATCACCTCTGTTTTGAAATTTACCATTGTGCATGTGGTAAGGCATTTCTTCATCGTAATGAAAATAAATACCGTCTTCTGAAGGATCGACATCTGGTTCGATGACATACCTCATTCGCGTTGTCAACGGTGGGTAATTGTTCCCCTTGGGAAGTAACAAGCGTTGACGCTGCGCTAAGATTTCATTACTCATTCGAATCAAGGTCCTCAGCTGTTTCGGTCCATTAATGGAATCGAAAGAGAAGGGGCGTGACGTCTTGTCCATCACATGCAGCCCGAGCCTAACGTACTTGATAGGCCAAAAGTCAAGATGGGTTGAGTCGATTTCGAAATTGTCTGAGGAAAGGCAATTGGTAATTTCACCTGTGTCCTCCTGGATTATCCAATCTCCAGGTTCTGCCAATCGAGTTGTTATCGACTGACTGCAAGCACTTATTGCAAAAAGAAAGAATAGTATATTGAGTCTCACACCTGCAAGGTCGCATTTCCTTGCGATATGAAAGTTACCAAGTCGCCCCCGGGTGCACGCGTTGCAAATGTTGCATCTCAGCGAGTAAGTAGCCCATTCTCTCAGTGTGTGTGCCTTTCTTTCCGCCTTGTTGCATAGCAGTTGGAGCAATTTCAGGGATAGTGAGTTGGGCTTTCGCCAAAACACCTTCTACGAATCCGAGATACTCTTTAGCTAATGATTCTGGTTTTGGCGCAAGCTGAAAAGCAAATGCATTTTCGTCAACGGGAGCAGATGTCAAAAGTTCCCCTGTATAGCGCCAAGTATCGTCGAGGGCAACCTGCATTCTACGATGGCTCTCAGGGGTGCCATCACCCAAACGGATGACCCATTCACTGGAGTAGCGCCGGTGATAGGAGACTTCTTTTAAACTCTTCGTAGCGATGGCAGCTAGATGCTCATCAGTCGATGATCTAAGCGACTGAAGTAAAACCAAATGGTAAGCATCGTATAAAAACTGACGCATGATGGTTTTACCCCAATCCCCGTTTTCGAGTTCGCAGAGCAGTGGATTAAGATACTCATTCTCATTTCTTAGGTAGGCAAAGTCATCTTCGGTTCGACCTTTACCTTCTAATTCTGCTGCGTGTTGATAGTAGCTACGCGCTTGTCCAACTAAGTCTAAGGCAACATTGGTCAAGGCAATATCTTGCTCCAGTACAGGGCCATGTCCACACCAAGCAGAAATACGCTGACCTAGAATTAGGTTACTATCGCCTCTATGCAGGCAGTACTGAAGAAGAGCTTCGTTGCGGGTAATATCAGCCACTGTATAAAGTCTAGAATGAAAAATTGAGCTTACATGTTTTTGACTTCCTTTGGAATGTCATAAAACGTTGGATGACGATAAACTTTATCATCAGCGGGCTCGAACAAGCTATCGTTGTTGTTCGGATCGTTGGCCGTGATAAACTTACTCGGCACTACCCAAATACTTACGCCTTCGCCTCTGCGCGTATACACATCACGTGCATTCTGGAGCGCAGTTTCAGCATCAGCAGCATGTAGGCTACCAGCATGTTTGTGATGAAGACCATTACGTGAGCGGAGGAACACCTCGTATAGTTCGCCTTGCATAGCTTGGGGTATTGATTAAATCAAAGTGAATTAGGCTGCTTCTGCTGATTGAGCTTCACGAGCTGCTTGCTTTGCTGCATACGCTGCAGCAGCTTCGCGTACCCAAGCACCTTCATCATGAGCCTTGTTTCTTGCATCAAGGCGCTCTTTATTACAAGGTCCGTTACCTTTTATGACGTTGTAAAATTCGTCCCAATTAATTGCACCAAAGTCATAGTGGCCACGCTCTTCGTTCCACTTAATGTCAGGATCTGGGAGTGTCATGCCCAAGGCTTTTACTTGCTCTGCGCAGACATCAACCATTTTCTGACGCAACTCATCATTGGTAAATCGTTTGATCTTCCAGCGCATAGAGCGTGCAGTGTTTGGACTATTCTCGTCCGTCGGACCGAACATCATGAGGGCTGGCCACCACCACCGATTAATTGCATCTTGGGCCATTGCTTTTTGCGCCTCAGTACCTCGACTCAGGGTGAGCAGTAACTCAAAGCCCTGGCGTTGGTGGAAGCTTTCTTCTTTACAAACTCGAACCATTGCGCGGGCATATGGTCCATAAGAGCAACGACACAACGGAACTTGGTTCATAATGGCAGCACCATCTACTAACCAGCCAACGGCACCCATATCCGCCCATGTAAGGGTAGGGTAGTTGAAAATGCTTGAATATTTGGCCTTGCCACTGTGAAGCTGGTCGAGCAATTCTGAACGATCGATACCAAGGGTTTCACAAGCGCTGTACAGATAAAGACCATGTCCCGCTTCATCTTGAACCTTTGCAAGTAAAGCTACCTTTCTTCGCAAACTTGGGGCTCTCGTTATCCAGTTGCCTTCCGGAAGCATTCCGACAATTTCGGAGTGGGCGTGTTGGCTAATCTGGCGAATGAGCGTTTTGCGATAAGCTTCAGGCATAAAATCCCTTGGCTCTATACGGTCGTCAGCTGCGATGCGTGCTTCAAACTGTTCTTCTAAAAGGGCGGTATCCATGGTAAATCAGATGTTGCTTCAAAGATACGAACAGTTGTTCGTATGAGATAGTTCCAAAGTTTTCTGAACCAGTTTAACCTCTAGTCACGGCTATTTCATCTATTTCTGTCCACGAAATTTCTTAAGACGTATTGCAGAAATGTTAAGGTGTTGAAGTCAGATTAGTATTTGCCTTAAAACGCGGTTAAAGTCTCTACTAATGTAGTGCGAAAGACCAAGGAAGCGCTGTTCTTGCTACCACAACCAAAATACCTAACGATGAAAAAGTCAATGTTCTCCCTAGTTGCAATCTGCTTCCTCACCACTTCAATGCTTATGGCACAGTTTATTCCAAGTGTCGGTCTGCATGGATACCTCAACGAGCGAGTAGATGCTGTCAATGTTGCTCCTGCTGATTTTGAACTCATCGGTCGTAGCGGCTGGCATGCTGGCGCTGACTTCCGAATCGGTAAGAAAGTCCTCTACATTCAGCCTGGTCTGCACTATTACAATACCAATAGTGAGGTGGTCGATCTTCGAGAAATCGGAGTACCCCAGAACCTCGGTGAACAAAAACATGTTGCCCTCAAGATGCCGCTTCAAGCAGGTCTCCGGATTGGGCTAAATGGTACAGCTGCAATACACTTGCAAGGCGGACCAGTGGCCACCGCTAGTATCAAAGAAAAACTAGTTAACGACCTAGGTGGACAGCGTAACCTTGCCTTTGGCGTAATGAGCGGCGTGTCAGTAGATTTTCTACGCTTTAACGTTAATGCTCGATATGAGTGGGGCTTAACCCAGGCTTGGGAAAATCAGGCAGGTACTGCTGATGTGCTGAGTGTTGGCTTAGGGATTGTTTTCTAAGCGGAGCTTAGACAATTAATTTTGTCCCGCAGTCCTTCGGGATTGAATGTCGTGACGCGAGCAGGATGTTTAGCTTTCGAGCAGCATCCTGCTCTGCGTTTTTCGCTTTTGGCGTTGGGAAGCGTGATACTTTGCGATTTATTCCGGCCGTACGGTCGTTAAGGATCAGTCCATTTTAGAATTTTCTACCACTTAAGAATACTGGTTTTTTAGAATTTTCATCAGTTTGACTCTACGCTATTATTGTTCGACTGTCTGTACCCACGCGCTGGTGCGGGGCGTTGCAATCTTTAGTTTGACAACATCCTGCTTTGCAGTCCCAAATCTCAAATCTTAAATCCCAGATCTCACTTCTCGCCGTTCCCACCACATGATATACACGACACTCATAAAGCTAATGCCAGCGAAGACAGCATACGTTAAAGGGAGTCGAGAATAGTCGTTTGCATATATCCATGCGCTCAGCAATGCTCCAGTACCTATGGATGCCTCTAAGGCGATGAAGAGTGTCCCGAAAGCTCGTCCTCGGCCTTCTTCATCTGCACGATCGATTACCCAAGCCATAATAGCTGGACCGCCAATACCTGTAGTAAACCCAAAGATTGCCGCCCCTCCAAAAAGGCCTAGTTTTCCTCCTCCATAACCTAATAGAAGAATCCCAAATCCAGTTAATGCAGAAGCCACTCGAATCACAGGAACTCTCCCAAAATGATCAGAGACTCTGCCGGCTATCAGCCTGCTTAAGAGACTAGCTCCAGTGAAGTAGAAAAAGAATGCACCCTTGTTTTCTACACCTAAGAATTCGCTATGGTCAGGTGTGACAGTGAGTAGCAGACCATATCCTGTATACAAGAAAAAGAGCACCATCGCAGGTGCTAGCGAAGGAGGGTACCACACATCTTTCCAGCTCACTTTTAAGAGCTTTACGCTGAATTTTTGTTTTCGCGGAAGCGTCTCTTTCAACTGAAGAAGGATGAGAATACTTAATGCAGCGATGCCACTGCTAGCGTAAAACATCATGTCCAGACCTTGGGTATTTGCAATCCAACTGCCGAAGGGTGGGGCAGAGCTTGCACCGAGATTGAAGGCGACTCCTATGATACCTACCGCTTCGCCTCTTCTGTGAGCAGGCACAATGTCGGCTAGGTAAGCAGTTGAAGCGGTTGGTTTAAATCCTGTCGAAAAGCCATGGATTAAGCGTAAAAACAGGAAGGCGGCCACACCGCTGACCAATGGGTATAGAGCTGAGCAAAGAATACAAACGAAGGTTCCAATAACCATGACGGGCATTCGTCCGATGGTATCCGTCAACTTCCCAGACCAAGGACGTGAAAGCCCTGCTGTTAACGTGAAAAGTGCAATGATGAGACCTTTATAATCTGCTCCTCCAAGTGAAGTGAGGTAGGAGGGAAGCTCTGGAATAATCATCGTAAAGCTCGCCGCAAATAGGCAATGACTAGCCGCTAAAAGCCAAAACTGACCCGTGTAAAGTTTTGGTTCCTCGGATATACCGGCAGTGGCGGTCGCTAGGTTAGTTGCCATCCACGAGCCCAAAGGGTATAAAGTTGTGAGGTGATAGACTCAATCTGAGAAGCATCTAA
>CALDTK010000082.1 GCA_937924035.1 uncultured Saprospiraceae bacterium
GTTGTGACCATGAGGTAATGCATGCCAGCAGGAAGATCATTTGTTGAGAATTCAACACGATGCGTACCATCTGCTCCACCTAGGTCAAAGGTCTTGATCGGGCGGCCAAGCACATCAACCAACATAGCAGTAGATGTTGCACCAAGACGAGTCGAAAACGTCACTTGATATAAACCATCCACACCAACTGGGTCTACATTATGAATGACAAGTTGCCCTCTTGGAGCAGTTCGTGCACGAGCAGAAACTGGACGTAGAGTTAACGTCGCCTCATCATCTTCACGGGCCACATTGCCACGTCCATTTCCAGGTGAGGAATCTGTATCGCTATCTCCACTTTGTGTGGCTACTTCGACAAACGCAGTAACGTCATCATCATCCGATAAAGGGAAGAGAACAAGATCTAAGGTTACCGTTTGTCCCGCAGCCACAGTGCCTACAATCCATTCGTTTAGCCAAACGTCGAAACGACCAGAACTTGGATTATTCGAGGTGTGCTTGAAGTCATCTGGGAAAGGAAAGGCGACGGTAACATCGGTCGCCGTTTCTGAGCCAGTGTTCGTAAGGGTTACCTGGTAAGGAACGCGCTCGTATTGCTCATAACCACTGTCTGTAGACGTTAGGCTGATTTCAAGGTCGACCCCATTGCTCGTCCCACCACCTCCGTTTCCGCCTCCGGTATTGCCACCACCAGCACCGTTGATGTCGACACTTGCTTCGTCGTCCTCAGTGACATTTCCGTTGGATGCGTTGTTAGGTGTAGAATCATTGTCTGTTTGGTCGACTTCACTCACTTGAGCAAAGGCAGTACGTTGATCTTCAGTAAGGGTGAAAAGAGTCACTTCAAGTTCAACGGTTTCCCCCGCAGCAACATTTCCTACGGTCCAGTTGCCCGTCCAATCGGAATAGCGACCACGACCTACTTGATCTGCCGTGAAAGCATAGTCGGTAGGCTTAGGGAAGGAAACGACGATACCGCTTGCATTCTGATTGCCTGCATTGCTAAGCGTAAGAGTAAACGTTACGAAATCATACTTGTCAACTGTTGACTCATCACTTCGGATGGCAAGTTCGAGGTCAACTCCGTTACCTCCTCCGCCACCTGCAGATACAGCTGTAAGATTGAGGGTATTACTCGTTAGGTTGTCTAGTCCTGATAGGTCAGTCGCAACTCGAGAAGGTAGCGTAATGCTCATGGCTCCTGCGCCGTTTGGTTCGAGTGTTGCGCGATAGCTATCACCACTTCCAGAGAGGCTGATGACTGTTGCATTATTAACGGAGAAGTCACTTCGAGAGAGTCCAGTGATATCTTCAGTCCAATCTATTCTCACTTCAAATTGATCACCTACAGTGACTTGACTTAGACTCGTGGTTAGCGTTGGTCGAGGGGCGAGGTTATTGGGTGTTGTTCCTCCATCAGCGCCAAAGAAAATTGGCGTTTCAGTTAGACGAATTGTTTGGCCAGCTCTTGCTGTGGTTTCATCACCCGAATAGGAGTGATCCCACTCGTATCCAGTTAGGGTTGCACTGCCAACGACACTGCTTGGGAATTGGAAGTCTGCTCGTGCGTACTCTTGTTGATCTTCGGTAGTCTCCGCCCAAAGCGCATAGGTGTAGTCACCGTTGTTTTGCCGAAAGGCGTATGCTCTAACACCTGCGGGAGCATTGAGCGCTTGTGTACGCTGCTCATCATAATCGGTATCTGTAAGTAAGTCAGAGACTGTTTTGTAAGCTTTTCCAATCTCATGAATCTTGGCACTTCCAACTCGAGAATCTGGTAGGTACTCGTACATCCCCATGGCATCGAACTCATAATCAATATCACGAAGCGGTTCTTTGTCGGAAATTTGATAAACGTGCATTTGGTGCACCTTGTTAATTTTTAATGCAATGAATGCTTTAGAGATGAAATTAATTTGTTCGTCTTCTCCTCCGAAATTCCGACTTCTAAAAGTCTCGCGAGGCAGATTTATTTCTGTGCAGATATGTTCCTTTTTAGGATAAGTTATCCCGTCGTAACCTCTGTCATATAGCACATCTTGATAGCCACCTAGTCGGCGTTCTATGATTCCATCTGCTGCGCCGTCACTGTGCCTTTCGGCAAAACCTGAAGCGCTAAAGAAGACTGAACCATCAAGGTGAGGATAGGTATGAAAACCTAAAACATCAAAGTATGCACCTCCACCATATGGATATTCTGAGGTGACGCGACCCTCGGTTGGTTCGTCGGTATTGCGCAGTACAGCGTCAAGAAAGCTTTGAGAGCCCACACCTGCTAAAACCACATAATCGTCTGGAGCAATCGTTTTGATTACATCGTAAGCAATGCGAAGGGTGCGTACAAAGTGCTCAATAGGAGCATGGATGGAATAGTCACAAGGATCTGGATCGTTGACCCACCAAGAACCGGGGTAATCGGGCGCCCCCCAAAATACTTGGCTGTCGTCTCCTTTGTAGAGTCCAGGCTCGTTCCAGATTTCCCAAAAGCGGACTTGGTCTTTGTATTCGTTTACCGTATTGTAAACGTATTCAGCCCATTTGTTGTCATCGTTGTAAGGTGTTCCATTGGCACCGCCATCCCATGTCGGTTCGTAAATGCCTTCGAAGAGGGTGTTCCATTTTTCAGTGGTTTGGCAGTAGCGATTGCTCCAATCACGATTAGCATCTGAAGGAAATCCAATGATCGCAGTAAGCTCGGTCATACCACGGTCTTCGAAGTACTGAAAGTCATCCCTGCTAATATCTGTTCCGAAGCGGTCTAGGATCTCGTCGAAAAGACCTGGTCGAGAGGTTCGTGCTCCGATACCAATAATGCCTTCGTCAGGGTTTCCAGCGGCGATATCTGCTTGGTCGAAGTTGTCCCAAGGCGGCAAGTAACGCAGGTTGATTCCTGGGAGAAAACGACCTGTGTACGGAGTGACTTGATCGTTAGCCGTGTAGTTTACCTGAGCGGTTAGCGTTGATGGGGAGAGCTGAGTAAGGCAGAAGACAGAAGCAGAAACTGCTAGAAAAAGCACGTTCCGAAGGTGTATTGTGTAGTTCATCGGTTGTCACTAAAGAATGATTTTCAATGGGTTGTAAGCCCAAGGGGTAGTTCATCCTAAAGATCGTTAGTAGATACCACTTTTTCGTACCCCAAAGTGGTGAGTGGAGAAATAGGGTATTCTGAAGGTTTAGCTCAGCAAAAAGGGTAGTCTCGCTTTAGAAGTTTTAGCCAATGTAATTTTTACAGATGTGTAGTCGAGACCACAGTTTTAGCTATTCGTTATTGCCTTTGCTAGCTTTGATAAGTTCTATGATTTGAGAAATAATAATCAAGACAGCGGAAATACCAACCGTCCAGGCAATCCATCCTGTCGGGGCATCTATGAAAAAGCTTAAGTTTAGAAGAGCAATACTTCCAATAATTAAAAATATTCTAAAAGTTGTTGAAAATTGCATATAGAGTTTATTTTTTGACTTTAGATATCCTGCTTGAAATAATAAATAGGTTAGGGTCTAATGGTTTGCGCTCAATTGATATAGCAGTAAAGGTCGTGGTAGCAAATTGCATATCGATAATCCATTGAAGAAATAGAGATTCGCTCATCGAATACAGTTTATCAAAATGCCCTGCTTTTCTCTTCTGATATGTGTGGGGCAGTATATACTCATTGCCACTGAAGTATTGAGTTGTATAGCTGGTGTCACCCGTTTTAAGGTCTGTATTTTTGGATGAAATTGAACGGCAGGTATCCCCTAAGATAAATGCAAGTTCCCCGCTTGACAGGGAGTCAATTTGAGTAAGCGTATCTGAGGCACTTGCATAAACTACATAGTCAAGGTCATGCCACTTCGTATAGTTTTCGTTGCTTATTTTATTGAATATTTCATATTCTAATCCGTACGGTCCTGTATTATTGTATTCTTTTCGTTCGCTTCCATTTTTTAAATAATAGACAGTAAGTGTATCTCCATACTTTTGCGCGTAGTGCTTGTTTACGGAGTTACTATCTTGTTTGAGTTCGGTACGTACGAGATAGGTGATTATTCCTTCAAAAGGTTGAGGTCGCTGAGCTGATGCTGCCAATGCGAAAAAGACAAACAGCAATAGGAATAAGTAGCGCAAGCTCATATTGTAAAAGTATAGATTTTTTAGATCGGATTCAGGCTCGTCCAGCTCGACTCAACAACTGCGCTGTCTAAACAAATCGATTTATCTTATGCTGAACTTGCCAGTCTAGCGCAGTGCTCACATAGATGTGTCGGTAGATTCATCGTACATGAGGCCAGTTTGCTTGACGGTGACGTAGTTGACTATAGTATTCTGGGCAGAATAATGGTTAAATGCAGCACATGTCCCACAGGCCGCCGAGACATTATCAATTTCCATCAAAGCCAAGCTTTGACAACACCCCAAACCGGCAAAATAGCTCTTCTGAATACCATCCCTTTTCTCTCGTCAACTTCACTACTTCCGCATGGTAACGACTCTTGTACGCGTATTCCTCCATCGCCCTGCCAGAGGTCCAATGACTCACTGTAGCTTGCTGAATAATCGGAAGTTCGCCGACGCCAACCGAAAAGGTTCGCTCTGGAAAATCATTTACACTTTCACTGACGCGACGAACTTTGCTCCAAAAGGCCGGGAGGTGTTTCGTTTTGATCCTAGCCCTAGTTAGTACCACCGTTTCTTGCTCACGGTCGTATTTGCCTGACGCTCGGAAAGGTTCAACTCCATCCCATATGCCATGAGATTGGAGCGGTTTGAGTAAAAGGGTTTTGGCGGAAGTCCCACGCGGAGCGCGTGGATCCTCGGAAAGCGGGACTGAATGCTTTTCATAGGCTTTCCAGAGTCCTGATTCAAGTGCTGCTTTCGCCGAAACCTCATCAGGAAAGGCAGCCAACAAGGCATATCCGCCCCAATTCGGCCATAGTCCGAAGCCATTGTCGCCTCCAGACCCAAGCAACTTTAGCCACTCCATTTGTTCAGGTAGACCGTACTGATCAACGCCCAAGCCCATATTCCGAAAGGCAAACCACTTATCTCTAAGCGTCGGGAATTCAAAATAAGTAAACACAATGGTCTGTGGCATGGCGGTAAGATCGGTTATCATTTGTTGAACAAGCGAGTCAGCAAAATGTCATAAGGCAACAGGGTCGAAACTCAAAAAACTTTGGAAACTTTAAACCTTATAGAAGTTTCCTACGTTTTTAGTTCATACATTTGCGTAGCCAATGACTCAAAAATCAAACAGCAACGATTCTCAACACACCGTTCGTGACGAGATTGTCGAACTAGCGAGCAACCGGTTTGGCTTGCATGGTTTCAAGTCTGTAACCATGGATGATCTTGCCCGTGATCTTGGCATATCGAAGAAGACGCTTTATGGCGTCGTCGGAAACAAACAGACCCTTATCGATTTAGTGATCGATTCGGACATGGAATGCGATGATCAGGCTATTCTTGAAGCCAGTGAACAAGCAAGCGATGCAATCGAAGAAATGCTCGAGATCGCAAAGCACTTCACACAGAGCATGCGCGAAACCAATCCTGCAAGTCTTTATGATCTTCATAAGTACTACCGCAAAAGTTGGGAACGTCTCGACAGGCATCACAATGAAAAGATGATTGAGCACGTGCGCGCTAACCTCCGTCGAGGCCAAGCAGAAGGGCTCTATCGCTCAGATATGCACCTAGAATTAATCGCCCAGATTTTTGTCAGTGCTCCACAAGCCATGATGGATCCTAGTCGAATGAAAATTGGACAAGACGAGTGGAATAACCTCGCAAACCAATTCATTCTCTACCATTTGCTCGGCGT
>CALDTK010000083.1 GCA_937924035.1 uncultured Saprospiraceae bacterium
TTCGGATGAAACTGGTCCGGCGACCGATCCTGAAGAAGTCCCGGTTGGATCCAATCCATCGCTGACTATCGACAAGGTATTTACCGGCATTGAAGCCAATGATGCTAGTGACGGCGATGCTGTTGCAGAGCTTGGTGAGACATTGAACTACACGATTACTGCGACGAACAATGGAGACATTGCGCTGACGAATGTGGTTGTGTCCGATGATCTCACGGGAGATTCGGAGAGCTGTGCATCGGTGCCGGTAGGTGGTACTTGTGTACTGAACACGAGTTATGACGTGGACGTGTACGATCCGACACCAACGTCAGATTTTCCAAGAAACGGTGCCATCGCAAATGTCACCCTGATTGATGAAAACTGTGTCTCAAGTGGCGGGACTAGCTGCACTATTGAGGTGCCTATTACCTCCGGGGTAAACGATTACTCATGGGCCGCACCCGATGGCAACACATACAACATCCATCTGTCCTGTTCCGAGGTTCTTACCAACATTGGTCCTTATACTGTGGACGCGTACACAATCTTCCGTTACCAAAAGCGCAAGTTGTTTAAGACATGCGGCTATTTTGGAGGCGGAATTATTGAGAATACTGCGACCGCTTCAGCCGAAACACCAGCGCTGGGGCCTATTGATAGTAATACCGTTAAAGTTGATATTGCAGAAGACTTTTTCGGCAGTGGGCCTGGAAGCGGTAACGGTGGCGGTGTTGAACCTCCATCAGGTGATGATGACAGGGACAACGACGGTTTCCCAGCCAGTGAGGATTGTAATGACAACAACTCGAAAGTTTACCCTGGTGCCAACGACACTAAAGGAAAACAAGGGAGAGACGGTGTCGACAATGATTGCAATGGCGTTGTTGACGGATAAAACGTCCTAGCCAATGCGGGACAACAACGGGGTCGACTAGGCCCCGTTCTTCGAAGCGAGTACAAGGTATATGAGCGACTTGATCGATATAAAGCTGAAGACATTAGTGCTAGTACTTGTCGCAGTAGTTGTCTATAGGTTCTCTGGCCTATTGTTGAGTGGTGAATATATAGAGGCAATTGCAATTGATAAGCCTTATGTTCGTAATCAAAGCGACACCGGTAATGGCAGCGGTCGAACTGAATTCGAGATCCCATTTGGCGACAGAGCGCGTGGCTCTACTAAGGATGTAGCTAATCCTTTTGTTGCTAATGAGTTTTTTGATAAAAATGTTGACCCACAAGTTGTTGGTGAATATTTTCAAGAAAATGAAGTCGAAGAAATCCCCATAGTTTTCGAACAGTGGTTATCAGCTATGATTGAAAATGTTGATACCCAAAAAAATGTCGCTACTGCTACTAGGCCTGCCAGTGGTAATTCGTTGCAAAAAAATCAGTGGTTGGGTGTGGATTCAAGTGCACCGACTATAAAAAATTCAAACAATCAAACGCAAGCAGCATCAGTTGAACTGCAAAGCCTGGAAATCGAACAAACGGAACTAATTATTGCCGGCCATGTTGTAACGACGGGCGGTAGGCCTGTAAACGGCCTGAAGATATCGGCTGTATCAAAGGCAGGGGCAGCAGAGACTGTTAGCGGGCGTGAAGGTGGATTTACGCTGCGAGGCATGAAGCAGGGCGACTATGACGTCAGGGTTGACGGTGGTGACATTTACAGTAGTACGAAAAAGTTGCTGCGGGCTGGCGAACGTGGTGCGAGATTAGTGGTGGCGTCGCTCGAACCAAAAAAGATTAGCGGTGTCGTCAGTGATGCCTACGGTGTACCGGTGTCCGGTGCGACAGTACGAGCTCCTGAAGTAGACCCCGTAACTACAGCGGTTGATGGTAGTTTTGAATTTGAAGTACAGCGCAATAATGAAAGTGGAATGCTAGTGCGTTACAAGGCAGCGGGCTTCCTTGATACATCACTTCACATAGTGGGGGATCACTGGCAACAGTCCGAAATCGACGCGAGTATTCAGATGCATGAAGCTGGTGTGATGATCTTTAGCGGCAATGTCATTAACGATTCTAATATCCCGGTTCCCAATGCCTACGTAGAAATAAAATCTCGTAGCCCCGCATTCAGGCTAAGTGCAAAAGCAGATGAGCAAGGTAATTTTTCAATACCCAATGTTAGGCCCTCTCAATCGATCTCTTTTATCGTAAAGGCAGGGAGCCACTACAAGAACTACCAACGAAGCGGTTTAGCAATGATTGAAGATACTAATGTGGCCGTGTCACTTCAATCTGAATTTCTGACACGTCTGACCGCGACTTTTACCGGTAGTAATGGCAGATTGTTGTCAAATATGGGTTTTCTCGCTACGAATTCGACTCATCAAAACGCAACAGTATTTGGTACCAGCAACACTGATGGAGTTCTAGTTATAGACGACATCAGCCCTGGCTCTTTCCTCCTGCGATCTGCTGTCAATTCGCCTATGATTATTGTTAATGGATTAGATGTTGGTGCTGACTCCAACGCTGTACATCAGATCAAGGTTGATATTGGGCCATTTGTTTTGCGGGGCTTGTTAATGGACGCCGATGGGCGCCCGGTAGTAAATGCGAACCTAAATATGATTCACGTTAATGAAAACGAAGGTGTTACCGCAAAAACCAGTCGAACTGCGGTCAGCCGATCTGACGGCACTTTTGAGTTTGGCGGGCTTGGAGCCGGCACACGTGAAATTGTCGTGGCATCTGAATCTGGCAGCAATACAACATTCTACGCAGACCCCGCGGAATCAACTAGCGGTGTTGTAGTACTTCGTTGAGGTAGAAAGGCTATTAAACATACAATGGTCTTATGCTTAAAGTGCGTGACTACTCAATGGGATCTATTAAAATAATTCTGGCTCATTTCGGATTAAACAGAGCAACAATTTCCGCTGCCCTGTTGCCACGCTACATCTTGCTGCGCCTGCAACCCCGGAAGGCCTAAGTACCAATTCTGCGCACTACAATTACCATATTGACTGTCAGTAACCGGATCAACATCATCAATCTGACTGATAATATCTGGCTGAATATACATCAGCGTGATTCGGTTGTCGTTTGCCCAGTCGATGAGCGCTTGCGAAATATACTCTGGACCGTTATCACATCGCAGTGAGTGAGGCTTGCCTCGCCATTCAAAAATTGATCGCAGTGGCAGTGCCGAGTTGACCAGGCCGTTCACGTTTTAATCGGCGCTTGGGTTTAATTCGCAAGTTCAGCTCTAGCTCCCGGTAAATGCGATACACACGCTTGTGATTCCACTTGAATCCCTTGACGTTTCGTAGATAGAAAAAGCAAAGCTTAAAACCCCAGCGCTTTTACGTATCTGTGAGTTTTAGCAACCACAGTGCAATTAGCGCATTCTCATCGCTGAGCTTTTCTTTGTATCGATAGCAGCTCTCACTGATAAAAAAACAATCACACGCCGCCCGAATGCTAATGCCGTGGTGCGCAGCAGCCTCTTGGCCATCTGTTTGCGTTCAGATGGCCTCACCACTTTTTTCTCAGGGCTTCCTCGCGCAGCTCTGCCTTGAGCTTCTCCTCGGCGTACATTTTCTTCAAACGCCGATTCTCGTCCTCCAGCTCTTTCAGACGCTTCATCATGGAAGTATCCATACCGCCGAACTTGGCGCGCCATTTATAAAACTGCGATGAGCTAACGCCGTGTTCACGGCATAGGTCGGGTACCGACATCCCGTTTTCGTTTTGCTTAAGAATTGCCATGATTTGGCTGTCTGAAAATCTTGATTTTCGCATGTGAAATCTCCTGATAAAAGTATATGGAAATCTCTACTTATTCTTCCAGTGGTTTTTTGGGGATATTACAGTCACTTTTATATATTGCCGTTGACAAAAATCGCTAAGATGGCCCTTAGTAAGCATGGGTCATATATATAAAAAGACTGAAATGGGTATTTGAGGTTTCGTACAGCACATCTTGGATTTACTGATTCTGAAGATGGAAACACTATGTCGTACATTTTCAGAACATGGACACACGAAGAGCGTTTACGCTAACGGTCAGTTTGGACATATGTTCACTGGGTTCACCAAGGCAATGGCACTAGGTTGGTCATTGACTGTTAGCTGTAAAATTCAGGGTAGTTTGTGCGGCTATAAAATTTATGTTAGAAGAGCCCGACGTAACTGTGAGCAATACGTATAAAAAAGGTTTCGGAATAGGGCGGAGGGTAGCGAATTTTGTCAAGGCTTATAGAGATGATATAGGGGAAGGGGGAAGGCTTTGCCAACGCGATTTCTGGAGAGCGGAGCGAGGCTCACTTATACACTTACTATGTAGATGGGCCAGCCTCAACCGGCAGCACTCAGATGTGAAAGCCTATAACTGTCATGGGCGGTTACACAAAACGCTTTACAGTCTCATCTCAATTGAAAGCCATGCGTCTTTACAGGTAATCGAAAGCGCGTACAAATCCTGTATTTACTTAGTGTTTAAAGATAGAGGATCTAACCTCCGTTACTCCATCAATACTCTTAATTTTATCGATCACAGTTTTAACAGCTGACATGTTTCGCGTTGTACCGGAAAGCGTAACAATACCCGTTTTCGGGTCGAATCCACCTATAATCCCGGTGTGTTGTGCTAGCTCCACCTTAATTGAGTTAATAAGCCTTACTAAAGCCTCGTCTGAGACCGCTTGTGTTGAGAATCCAACAGTCAGTGATAGCGCGCCCGCGATGATGAGCTTTCGTGCTTTATTTAATGTACTCAACGTTCTAAATGCTCCGAATTTGTATGAGGAAGACGGTCCGCTGACGAATCTGCTTGAAGTCTCAGCCCGCTTCAAAGAATTTGTCTCCAGAGACAAACGTCACTCCGAACAAAATTATCACAGAAAAATTAAAACAGTACATCCCCTTTTTTATTCCCTTTTGACTCCTACGAGGAGTCGTTATATTGTAACGATGTAGGTATAGGCTGGCAAAGGTAGCATTAGGAGAAGATTTAGATACATTAGATACATTAGATACATTAGATACATTAGACACATTAGACACAGGGGACACAGGGGAGAAATTTGGGGATTTTGAATCAGCGAGAGCACGCAAGGATGACGCTCAGGAATGATTTGGTTTATCAATTGGGTGATTGGTTAATAGATTCTCAATCTAATATTGTGTCGAAAGGAGATCGGTCAATTCATATCGAACCTTTGGCTATGGATGTCCTCATGTACCTCATGTCACGGGCGCAGACTGTAGTCTCTTCTGACGAGATGCTTGCAGCGCTTTGGCCAAACAAGACAGCCGGCCCCCGATTGATTTCGAAGCGGATCAACCAACTACGTCAGGCTCTGGGAGATAGCGCCCGAAATCCAACAATGATCGAAACGATCCCCAAGCGCGGCTATCGACTAATCGGCGCTGTTGGAATAACGGAGAACTTAAAAGAGAATGTCCAGTCAGTACCGCCTTTTGACGTTCGCAAGGCACAGGCGTCCGAAGCCTATTCCCGCGGCTTGGCAAATGTGGGGGCACAGGACTACTTTACCGCGTGGTTGCCAAATGCAATCAAGGAGTTTGAGGTCGCAGTGGAGCTTGATCCTGAACACTCTGATGCTTGGGCTTACCTAGGGTTGCTCTATACCATGGAAGCTCTTAATGTAAACCCTGACGGTATACCGGCCGCACAAGCGGCTGCAAAAAGGGCGTTATCCCTCGATCCGGAATCAGCTGTTGGTTATGCTGCGCGCGGATACCTATCGTTACTCAGCGAGTGGAGTGTCAAGTCCGCCAGCAGGTTTTTTATTCGTGCATACGCGCTTGCACCGGAAGATCTAGCAGTGCTGCATGGGTATCAATTGCTACTGCGTGTACAAGAGCGGACAGACGAGGCAATAGCAATAGCTGTTAAAATCAAACGAATTGCTCCAACGAATATTAGCGTCGCTACCGAACAAGTAAAATTCTACTACCAAATGCGGATGTATGAAAAAGCGATTGAGGAAACCGAATTCGTAAGATCATTGCTACCCGGGTTTTCGGATCTGGCCACAGCTGCTGCGTATCATAAGCTAGGCCGATTTGAAGAAAGTCATAAGGCCCGATTAGCTGCCTACCGCTTTCACGGAGCCCGTTGTGATGCCCATCATACTGCCGCTGTGAATGGGTGGAATCAAGGCGGTTACGAAGGCGCGCTCAGAGCAATTGCTGCGCTCGATGCTTCGCAGGATCCTCGTTTGACCGAAGTCGATGAACAGAGCTTTCATATGATCTTCTACAGCCCGCAGCGAGTTTTATTGCGCATTAGGTCTGCAATTGCATGCAGGAAACCAGCATTGATCGGAATACTGCACAATCCTGACTATGACGAACTGAGAATAGAGCCGGATTTCAATGATTTATTGTACAGTATGAGTCTTGACTGGATCCAACCTGAAAATCCCGCTCGAGTGGCTGATATTGCACGCCTTATGGTTTTTCGTGGTCAGGCGGAGAAGGCAGTGCCCGAATTGCAAAAAATACTTAGCGAAAACTCAGAAGACATTCGAGTACCGTTGTGGCAGGAATATATGGCTTGGGCATGCTTTTCCGCGAAGATGCATGAGCAAGCTCTGGACTGGGCACAGCGAGTGATCGAAAGCGAGTGCAGCGCCCATTGCAAATGCTTTGCTCTACTGGTGCAAGCAGCCAGCTACAGTGAACTGCAAGAGAAGTTACCCGCAAAAATTGCATGGTGTTCTGCAAAACGCCATTGGCCGGGAACATTGGATTTAGTCCGGGATATAAGGCCTCTGTTTATTGGTAATCGATGTGATCTTAAATCCCGTGTTTTTGATGCATTGCATGCCGTAGAAGCGGACGTTTAGGCAGATAAAGTGTTCGATTAGCCAGATCCATAGTGATCTTCGCCAAAGCCAAGAAAAAAACGAGTTACTCCTTGTGTAAATTGCTGCTACTCAGTCAATTTTAATTATCTAGGCTAATCGTATTTCGAGCATTCAGATTTTAAGCCTCCCGTCCTACGAACGCACGAATGAAACGAAAAGAATATCAGCCTTGTTCTAATCTCGGTCACTATATTAACGTGAAGGATACGCTTTGTATCTCATTGGTGGACTGCGTGGTAATGAAAAAAGAACAAAAAAGGTTCAACCGAACAATGTCAGGTTGATTAACCTGAGATATCAGTACTGTCTTAATTGTTTAATTGTCGATAAT
Organism: uncultured Saprospiraceae bacterium; assembly: GCA_937924035.1. Classification (GTDB taxonomy): domain Bacteria; phylum Bacteroidota; class Bacteroidia; order Chitinophagales; family Saprospiraceae; genus CALDTK01. Next base: position 7,162 of record CALDTK010000083.1, read on the forward strand.
TCGTACGGGCTCAGCTATGTCGGAAGCATCGGTGGAAAAAAGTAGTGAGAGAAAGGCATTTCTATTTTTAACTGTGTTACTGGCGCCTTTGTTAACTGTTGCCATTGTGGGTGGATATGGCTTTGCTGTTTGGATACTACAGATTTTTAACGGCCCACCGACTGGATAGGCACTATGCAAGGTATTATACCAATTCTGCCGGAAAGGTCGGCGGATCCTGATGTGCATATCGCAAGTCTGGTATTGCAGGTAAGGCCGGAACTTTTTACAAAAATAATTACACAAGTGCAAATGCTAAGCGAATGTACATGCTATTCGGGCACGAAACAAAGCGTGAACGAGCGACGCGATGTTCTTGTGGTAGTCATTGAAGTTGTCGAACAAGGTGAAATCAATCGCGTAATAGCGCAACTCAACGACATGAATGGAGTGCTCAATGTAAATCTGGTCTACCACTATTGCGATTCAGCGCTATCAATGAGTGATGAAATGGAGGTCAGCGCATGAGGATAACACGGCGACAATTTATTCATAACTCTGCAGCAATTACTGCCGCCACCGTGGCGGGCATCCAGTTGCCAGCAGCAGCCACCAACTTAATAACAGAATCTGAATACACAAAACTGAATTGGGCAAAAGCGCCTTGCCGTTTTTGTGGTACTGGGTGCAGTGTCAATGTCGCTGTAAAAGAAGGCCGTGTTGTCGCGACTCACGGAGACATCAAGTCCGAAGTTAACCGCGGACTGAATTGCATTAAAGGTTATTTTCTGTCTAAAGTCATGTACGGTTCAGATCGGTTGACCCAACCGCTGTTACGTATGCGTGATGGTAAGTTCCACAAGGAAGGGGAGTTCACCCCGGTCAGTTGGGACCATGCTTTCGATATTATGGAAGAGAAGTTTAAAAAAGCCATTAAGGAAAAGGGGCCGACTGCTGTTGGTATGTTTGGCTCCGGGCAATGGACAGTTTGGGAAGGTTACGCCGCTTCAAAACTTTTCAAAGCAGGTTTTCGTTCAAATAACATTGATCCTAACGCGCGCCATTGCATGGCGTCAGCGGTAGGTGGTTTCATGCGTACCTTCGGTATGGATGAACCTATGGGCTGTTACGATGACATGGAACATGCCGATGCGTTTGTGTTGTGGGGTTCTAACATGGCAGAAATGCACCCAATTCTGTGGACACGTGTCACTGATCGACGTCTTAGTGCTCCGCATGTGAAGGTGGTGGTGCTATCCACGTTTGAGCATCGCAGTTTTGACCTGGCAGATATCCCTGCCGTATTCACACCACAAACCGATCTGGCAATACTTAATTATATCGCCAACTATATAATTCAAAACAATGCAATTAACTGGGACTTCGTTAACAAGCACACCATATTCAAGCGAGGCAACACGGATATAGGCTACGGCCTTCGACCAGAACACCCTTTGGAGAAAGCTGCTGTCAACGCTGACAAAGCAGGCGGTTCGCAACCAATGACCTTTGATGAGTTTGCTACATTTGTTAAAGACTACGACGCCGACTCTGTTTCTAAATTGTCGGGTGTCTCTAAAGAAGCGCTAGCAAAAATCGCAGCCCTATATGCGGATCCTGATACTAAAGTCACTTCATTCTGGACGATGGGCTTTAACCAGCACACTAGGGGTGTCTGGTGTAATAATCTTATCTACAATATCCATCTGCTCACCGGGAAGATAGCGACACCTGGTAACTCGCCGTTTTCTTTAACCGGTCAGCCTTCTGCATGCGGCACAGCGCGTGAAGTAGGTACGTTTTCGCATCGTTTGCCGGCTGATTTAATCGTAAGTAACAAGGATCACAGAGACTTCGCAGAAAATATATGGAAAATCCCTCAAGGTACTATTCCTGGTAAACCTGGTTATCACGCTGTTCAACAAAGCCGTATGCTGAAAGACGGTAAAATCAATGCTTATTGGGTCCAGGTTAATAACAATATGCAAGCTGGTCCGAACATAAATGAGGAAGGCTACCCGGGCTATCGCAATCCGGAGAATTTTATTGTTGTTTCCGATGCTTACCCAACAGTTACGGCGCAGGCGGCTGACTTAATCCTACCTACAGCAATGTGGGTTGAAAAAGAAGGCGCCTACGGCAATGCTGAAAGGCGTACTCAGTTTTGGCACCAGATGGTAGATGCACCAGGGGAGTCTAAATCTGATCTCTGGCAACTTGTTGAATTTTCAAAACGATTTACTACCGATGAAGTCTGGCCTGCAGATCTATTGGATAGCAATCCGGAATACAAAGGAAAGACCTTGTACGACGTGCTATACGCTAATGGGCAGGTCGATAAATTTCCATTATCAGACAGGGATAAAGATTACGCCAACGATGAATCCGATGAATTCGGTTTCTACATTCAGAAAGGCTTGTTTGAAGAGTATGCCCGATTCGGTCGCGGCCACGGACATGACCTTGCTGATTTTGATGCCTATCACGAAGCACATGGATTGCGTTGGCCTGTAGTAAAAGGCAAGGAGACGAAATGGCGTTATCGCGAGGGCAGTGACCCCTACGTTGGCAAAGGTAAAGGTTTCGAGTTCTACGGCCATAAAGATGGCAAAGCACGCATTTTTGCTCTGCCGTATGAACCTCCCCCGGAGTCGCCGGATGATGAGTACCCTCTATGGCTGAGTACAGGTCGGGTGCTTGAGCACTGGCACTCGGGCTCAATGACACAACGGGTACCTGAACTATATCGTGCGTACCCCGAGGCCAAGGTATATATGCATCCAGATGATGCATCAGCGTTAGAACTGCGCCGAGGAACAGCCGTATCTGTACAGTCGCGTCGGGGGGAAATAAAAAGTCGTGTGGAAACGCGCGGTAGAAACAAACCACCACGGGGATTGGTGTTTGTGCCTTGGTTTGATGCCGGGCAACTGATAAACAAAGTGACGCTTGATGCCACTGATCCGATCTCCAAGCAGACTGACTTTAAAAAATGTGCGGTCAGAGTTGTCAGGGTATGAATGCCACCGTTGAATTTTATCCACCACTGTCGCGGTTCGTCTGTGTATGGGCACTCATGGTTATGCTCATGACGACAGGGCAGCTATTTGCAGACCCTGATCAATTGGCTACATTGCGTAAAGGCAGTATCTCAGAAGAGGCTGATCCCCCTCGTATGATGACAGCAGAAAACAAGGATATAAAGCGCAAACGCAACTACCCGATGCAACCGCCAATCATTCCACACAAAATTGAGCACTACACCGTTAATCTCAATGCCAACAAATGTCTCACTTGTCATAGTCGTCGCCATACCGGAGACTCTCAAGCGCCGATGGTAAGCGTCACACACTATATGGATCGTGATGGTAACTTTTTGGCGGAGGTTTCACCCAGACGTTATTTCTGCAACCAGTGTCATGTGCCGCAAGTGGATACAAATCCGTTGGTCGTAAATGACTTTAAGGATGTCGACACACTTCTGAAAAGCCAATAGTGGTAAGGCATCCATGATTGCTATCGCAAAACGCATGTGGGGTGTAATGAAGGCACCAAGCGTTCACTACAGTTTGGGCTTTTTATCTTTGGGTGGTTTTTTGGCCGGGGTGATGTTCTGGGGAGGCTTCAATACCGCATTGGAGGCCACAAATACGGAGACGTTTTGCATTAGCTGCCATGAAATGAAAAGTAATGTTTATCAGGAAATTAAGAGCACCATCCACTATACCAACCGATCTGGTGTGCGCGCTACTTGCCCTGATTGTCACGTGCCTCATGAGTGGACTAACAAAATTGCGCGTAAAATGCAGGCATCGAAGGAAGTATGGGGACACATTTTCGGCACCATCAATACACGAGAGAAATTTCTTGCCAAACGTGGAGAGTTAGCTCGTCACGAATGGTCAAGATTGAAAGCCAACGACTCACTTGAGTGTCGTAATTGCCATGATCTCACCTTCATGGACTTCACACGTCAAAGTATACGAGCGGAGCAGTCGCACAGTACGTTACTGGCCAGCGGTGAGAAGACTTGCATAGATTGCCACAAGGGCATCGCCCATGAACTCCCGGATATGTCGGGTGTTGAAGGTTGGAAATAAAAAAGAAGAATCTACACCTTATGAATAATCTAATTAACTCTCAGCAGCGCAGGCGCAGATGGTACATCAGCTTGGTGGTGTCGAGTGCTGTGGTTGCTGCACTTGTTGGATGTGGGGCTGATGAAACAGCACCGACGGTTCAGCCCGTCCGGCCCGTCAAATTGCTTGAAGTTGGGGTTAGCAACAATGAAAAGAATGTTAGCTTTCCAGCCATCATAGCCGCTAGTGCCACTTCTGATTTAGCCTTTTCGGTGGGTGGCAGCGTAGCTGAAGTACTGATAGAAGAAGGGCAGGGAGTTCAACAAGACCAGGTAATCGCAAAGCTCGACCAGCGAAATTACAAGAATGATCTGGCTGCCGCTCAAACGCAGTACGACACTGCACAGGCGGAGTATCGTCGTGCAAAGAAGCTGGTCGTTGAAAATGCCATTGCTCGCAACGTGTTTGAGCAGCGTAAGACGCAACGCAATGTCGCGCAAACCACACTCGACAGCGTAAAAAAGGCTCTGGAGGACACGGAGCTACGAGCACCCTTTGCTGGGGTTATAGCTGATCTACAGATTGATCAATTTGAAAATGTCTCTCCGGGTTCTGTTGTCGCAGTAGTGCAATCAACCGGTGCTGCTGAAGCAGTTGTGCAGATTCCCGCTTCACTAGTAGCCAATTCTGAGAACTTGCAACCGATCGAAACCAATGTAGCGCTTGACGCCGCACCTGGCGTAATGATCCCAGCTACCTTTCATTCTGCAGCTGGCCAGGCTGATCAAAGTACACAAACATTTGAAGTCAAGTTTGCGTTCACACCGCCGGAAGGCTTACTCATTCTACCTGGTATGACGGGTACCGTTAAGGGCAGAGTCAAGGTGCTAGGTGATGAAGTATCCGCCAATCAGATGTTGGTCAACCTTTCAGCTATAGGCTCAGATGGAGATGAACGATTTGCGTGGCTTGTTGACCCAGAAAAAATGACGGTCACCAAACGAACAATCACAGTGGGTAGCAGTATTGGTGAACAGTTGGTGGTGCTCGATGGCCTTGTCGCAGGTGACACGATTGTTGGAGCAGGCATGTCTTATCTGCATGAGGGAATGCAGATACGGCCGTACGAAGAATAAAGGTCGTCACGATGAATGCCGCTGAATTTGCAATTAAAAATCGCCTGATTAGTTTTTTGGTGTTGATGGGTTCATTAATTGGGGGGTTGTTAGCTTATCAAAACCTGCCGCGCTTTGAAGATCCTGAATTCACCATTCGCCAGGCACAAATAATTACTCAGTATCCCGGCGCCACGGCTGAAGAAGTTGCCACAGAGGTAACCGAGGCGCTTGAATCTGCCTTGCAACAAATGCAGGAAGTGGAGGAGATCAGTTCTATATCATCCGCCGGCTTGTCACGTATAACGGTTGAATTCAAATTTAAGTTCTCACCAACTAAGTCCGATCTGCAGGGTATCTTTACTAAACTCCGCAATCGTGTCTCAGATGCGCAAAGCGCACTACCACCCAATGCAATGAAAACCATTGTTAACGATGATTTCGGCGATGTGTTCGGGCTTTACCTGCAGTTGACGGGTGAGGGGTATACACCGAAGGAACTTCACGACTACGCCAAAGCGCTGAGAATAGAATTATTATCGGTTGACGGAGTTGGAAAGGTAGTGCTCAACGGGATTCAGTCAGAGGCTATCTATGTCGAGGTGTCGAGGGAACGCGCTAATGCTCTGGGTGTATCGGTTTCACAGATATTCGATGATTTATCTCAGCAAAATTCAGTGGTGTCAGCGGGTACGGTTGACGTGGGTAACCAAACCCTGGTGATTACACCCAGCGGGAGAGTAGATTCAGTAACAGCCATTGAAGACCTTGTTGTGTCGACAGCCACCAGTGGGACTCTGGTATACCTTCGTGACGTTGCAACCGTAAGTCGCAAATACCAGGATCCGCCGCAGATGGTCATGCGCTATAACGGCCAGCCGTCCCTGGGTATTGGTATTGCCAATGTGCTCGGTGGCAATGTCTCCAAAATGGGTAAAGCCATTGACGCAAAGCTTGCAGCGGGTCTGGAGCGCCGGCCTCTAGGTATGGAAGTTCACCAGTATTACCATCAAGGTAAAGTGGTGGATGTGGCAGTGTTTGAATTTGCCAAAAACGTGGTTGCGGCACTGGTTATTGTGCTCGTCACCTTGCTTATCTTTATGGGCCTCAAGTCGGCACTCATCATAGGCGCACTATTGTTGTTTACTATTGCTGCCACTTTGGCTGTGATGTCTATTGTGGGGCTGCCAATGCATCGCATCTCACTAGGTGCTTTAATCATCGCACTCGGTATGTTGGTAGATAATGCGATAGTTGTCGTCGATGGTATTTTGGTCGGTGTGCGACAAGGGCGTAAAAAGCTTGAAGTGGCTAAAGATGTTGTACAACGCACGCAGTGGCCGCTGTTGGCCGGAACTGTTGTAGGTATTCTAGCGTTCGCCCCTATCGGACTAACCGCTGGTAACATGCGAGAGTTTGCCGGGCATCTTTTTTGGGTAGTATTAATCTCTTTATTGTTCAGTTGGCTATTTGCTATCACCGCTGTGCCTTTACTAGCAGATATGCTGTTTAAAGAATCAGATCCTGCAGATCATCAAGTAAAACCTGAGGGTATCATGACACGTGGTTACAAGGGGTTCATGCGTGGGGTACTTGCCGTGCGCTGGCTTATTGTGACTATGGTGATTGGACTGTTTGCGATGTCTATATATGGCTTCCAGTTTGTTAAATCAGGCTTTTTTCCAGCCTCCACTACTCCACAAATTGTAGTTGACTACTGGCTGCCTGAAGGCACATCCATAGGCCAGACCGAAGCCGATCTGTTGGTCATTGAAAAGAAACTGCAATCGTTTGACGAAATAACCGATGTACATACCCTGGTAGGGGGCGGTGCGCTACGATTTACACTTGTATATGGCCCAGAAGCACCGAACTCTTCATACGGCCATTTCCTGCTTAAAGTATCTGACCATAACCTTATTCCGGATTTGTTGCCACAGATCCAAAACTACCTTGATCAGGAATTTCCAGATTCCCAGGCTAAAGTATGGCGCTTCCAGTTAGGCCCTGGTGGCGGTTCTAAAATCGAGGCAGCGTTTTCTGGGCCAGACCCTGTGGTGTTAAGACAATTAGCCAATCAAGCTAAAGCGATTCTGGCTGAAGACGGTGAAGCAATATCTATCAAAGATGATTGGCGCTCCCAAGTGCCAAGTATTCGACCGATTTATTCAGAGTCAAAAGGGCGACGACTGGGTATATCACGTGAAGATCTGGCGAGCGCATTAGCGGTTAATTACTCAGGTAAGTCGGTGGGTGCCTATCGTGAAGGTGATACACTTATTCCGATCATCGCGCGCGCTCCAGCAACGGAAAGGCAGGGTGTAGATGGTATTAGCTCTGTTACCGTATTTAGTGGTGTCACCGGAAAGGCCGTGCCATTAAGTGAAACGGTTGATGGCTTTGAAACTCAATGGGTGAATGCACGCCTAAGGCGCGTTGATCGTGTATGGACTATTAAGGCACAGGCTGATCCTGTACCTGCCGTGTTGGCGTCTGTTGTCTATGAGCGTATTAAACCAAAAATCGAAGCGTTGGAATTACCCAGTGGTTACTCGTTAAAGTGGGATGGTGAACAGGGTGATAGCTCTGAAGCGACCGGTGACTTGTTTGCAGCGATACCGATGGGAGTATTGGCCATGGTGTTAGTGGTCGTACTATTGTTTAACGCACTCAGGCAACCCCTGATCATATGGCTCGTTGTACCACTGGCATTAATTGGTGTGGTTTTCGGATTACTAGTAACCAACACAGCGATGGAATTCATGGCAATGTTGGGTCTGCTGTCCCTGTCTGGATTGTTGATTAAGAATGGCATCGTGCTGGTTGATCAGATGGATATAGAAATACGCGAAGGTAAGCCCCGGTTTGATGCCGTTGTTGACTCTGCGACAAGCAGAGTGCGGCCTGTAATGATGGGGGCGCTAACAACTGTGCTTGGTGTGTTGCCGTTACTGACAGACGCTTTTTTCAAGTCGATGGCAGTCGTTTTGGTTTTTGGTTTGTCGTTCGCTACTGTACTGACGTTAATAGTGGTACCAGCACTCTATTCAATTTTCTTTGGCGTAAAATCATCAGAGACATCGGCGCGTCGTGTGAACGCAAATGATAGCGACGTGGCTCACCGTACCAGTGAATACCGTCGGGATGAACAGGATCGTGGTGACTATCTTGAACCTGACCTATATCACGATGAGTATCGATACCCCGAACATGAGCGTGGCGAGTATCGAGGATCTGAATATGATCGTGTTGAGTATCGTAGGGCTGACGACGAACGCGATGAATATCGTGCCCCTAGTCGTGCGAGAGTTTCGGATCGATATCGTGATGAGTATCGTGGTGATCATCCTGAAAAATACCGGGACGACCAGTAATAGCAACAACCGCCCAATCGCAGAAAGAGCTCAGCATGAAACAGAAAATTCAATTTGCCGCAACTGTGCTTGTGACTGCCTTTATAAGCGCCTGCGCAAATAACGTTGCAGTCGTTAGTGAAGAAAGCATCGCCGAGGCGCGTAGCAGCCTGCCAGAAACCAAAATAACCTGGAATGCGGTTCAGGACGCTGTCGGAGAAGTGGAGGTAGGGTGGATCAGCAAGTTCAACGACCCGGTTCTTGGGTCATTAGTCCTTGAAGCACAAACGAATAACAAAGACCTGCAAGCCTCTGCAGCTGGTGTTGATGAAGCGCGAGCACTGGCCAAACAAGCAGGTGCTGCTGTGACACCATCGGTTAATTTGAGTGCGGGTGGGCAGCGAGGTGGCGCTGTTGAGGGTAGTGCGGCGACAGGATTAAACGTCGGGTTAGAAGCAAGCTGGGAGGCAGATGTGTGGGGTCGTGTACGCTCTGGAAATCAAGCCGCCCTGGAGAGCTTCGAAGCTGCTAAGGCCGACTACCGGTATGCACAGCATAGCATCGCGGGTGCAGTCGCCAAATCATACTTGGTTGCTATTGAAGCGCAGCTTCAAGTCGATGTGACAGATAAGGTCGTCGCAGCGCTCACCGAACTACACAGAATAGTAAAGTTGCAAGCAGACAATGGATTAGCCAGCGGACAAGATGTTGCGTTAGCGAGATCAGATCTAGCGTCTGCGACAGACAGCCAGGTCAGCGCTAAAAGTGGTCAACGAGACGCGCTGCGTGCGTTAGAGTTGTTACTAGGTCGCTATCCGGGAGCAGACCTTGAGGTTCGAGAGAGCCTCCCGGATACGCCTGCACCTCCCTCAGCAGGAGTGCCTTCAGAAATTCTGGAGCGCCGGCCAGATCTCGTTGCCTCCGAGCGGCGGATAGCAGCGGCGTTTAACAGTACCAATGTTGCCAGGGCCGCACGCCTGCCTCGCTTTGGCCTTTCAGCCAACCTGGGAGGATCGTCGCAGGATTTATCCGACGTTTTAAACCCTGCCAACCTCGCATGGAGCGTTGCCACGAATCTACTTGCACCGTTGATTGACGGTGGACTCGGAAAAGCACAAGTAGAGCAAGCTACCGCTCAGCAAAAGCAGGCGATAGCCGCCTATGCCAGTGCAGCGACATCTGCCTTTGGGGAAGTAGAAACTGCATTGGATCAAGGCGTAACCTTGGCAAAGCGTCGTGGAGCGCTGGAAGAAGCTTATCGTGAAGCGCAGGAAGCGCTTCGCATCGCAGACCTGCGCTTTAAAGAGGGGGAGAGTGACTTGTTATCCGTGTTGCAGATTCAGCAGCGAGTGTTTGGTTCTGAAAGTAACTTGCTGTCAGTCCAGCGAAGTCAATTGACGCAATTCGTAGATATAAATCTCGCACTAGGTGGCGATTGGGATGACGCAGAGTTGAACTGATACGAATGGCATTGGATAAACTTGAAAATGGCGTCTTCTGGATGTCGCCATTCCAGTACACCAGCGATCTTAAGCTTGGTTTTATTTTTTGTTGGTTGTCATCTTTCAAGTTTGAATTGACGATAACTTAGTGGTTTCTTTCCGTTTTATTGACCAAGCGCCTTAGCACAAACATCGGAGTTAGCCTGTTGTTTTTCATACAATCCCTCCGCGACATAGGTAAGCCCACCACTGGCCACGGCGGCGGCTAGTGAAGCACTGAACCGGAACAGACCTTTACGGTTGAATGTCACTTGCGGCTTTGTCAGTGGACCGCTCAATTTAACCAGACTTGCGAACTTGTTTAGACTTAAACCAAGACCTTTTTTTGGTTTGGTGCGAAAATCAAGATCAATGAGTTCGTCTTTGAAGTTTAGAGAGCCAGATCCGATCACAGAGAAATCTGATGCCTCGACAGCAAACCCATACGGTGTGTTCACTAAGCCATCATTAATCTGAAAAACCAGGGCGCTACATTTCAAAAAAGTTTCAGGCTTCTTCTTTTTAAACGGATTGATCGCAGCCAGCAGTTGATCAAGTATGTCTGATGAAACTAGTTTCAATGCTCCTTGCTTGATGATCAGGTTTTCTATATACAGCCCGCCTTCACCATTAACGCTGCCCAATATAGAGGCTATCGAATTTCCCTCTCCTGTGAGCGAGAGCCTGGCGTGAGTTCCACCCTCACTGATGACCAGCCCGGATCCGCTTACGAGGCCAAGTTTTGATAAATCGACATCATCAAGCGACATATCCAGTGTTGTTTTCGCAGGTGTTTGGTTACTATCAATCATCAGGAAAATCGATGCCCGTCCCTGGTTTACTGTACCGCTAAAAGGACTCATTGTTAGTCGCCCATCGGTGGACTCTATGGCAAAGTTAGCATTAGATACATCAAATAGTGCTGACTTCAGTTCACCGATTTTTACTGCGATGTCTATATCGTGACCGAAGAACGGGCTATGGGGCAAGGGATCGTCAGGCAACAACCTGTCCAGCGTTGTATTCGGTTCACGGTTGACATCATTACGCACTTGACCGTCTGGGTGGGGAAAAAGGCTCGGTAAATCGAGTCTTTCGATATTGATATCACCGCTAATTCGGGCGCGCATTGCTCGGTCGGCAAATCCCTCCACATCAAACGCACCACGCAGCGTATTGCCCTTAACCTGCAACAACATTTCATCAAATTTTAATGAATTGCCTGCAAGTCTCATGGTGCCCTGCAGGATTGCCGGCTCGGTTATGGATGTCTTATAACCAACTCTCGCCAGTGTGTTTTTAAGGGAATCCGACTGTAAGTCATATACCAGGTTTGCCGCCCGTAATTGACTGATCGTGCCACCCTTCGAATATATAGAACCATACAATGCTTTATCTTTAAATAATGCGTTGATATCGACCAGTTGGATATCACGACCAGTACCGACCAACGCACCAGTGACTGAAACCGGGCCAATTTCCGGTAGCGATAGATCCGTAAATCGATGTAGCTCCTGTAGGCTTTTTATGTTGCTGCTTAATTTAATATCGGGTCTAACGGATTTGCGAATTATCGAATGTACAATTCCCTCACCATTAACTTGAACACCATCTTTCATCACGACAAATTTGAGATTCTTTGCAGATAGATCTAATGCGGTGTCAGTAATAAGGTTAGCGCTGGCGACGACACTATCTACCGGTATGGATTTGTAGCCGGTAAATAAATCTAGTGCTGAAAAATCTGGCAGAGCGGCGTCCGCCCTGATACGCGCACCATCAAAGTGTATGAGGTCACCAATTTTCCCAGTTAGGACCATTACTCCGTAATCGCTATCATGTATTGCGCGGGCATCGACCAGGGATAGCTTGCCGTCCTGCCAAATTACAGTGCCGTGTCCGTTCATCGGTCCTATATCGGGCAGAGGTTTTGGGGTGAAGGCAGAGATTTCGTTTAGTGTGGATAGAGTAGCCGTAGTGTCCAGCGACATGTTGTCAAACGGATACAGGCTTTTGATGTGGCCTTTGGCGATAGCGCTAGATCGTCCAGTAAGAGTGGCTACTATTTTCTCAAGGCCATAGCCGCTCTTTTTGCTGCCAACAAGACTGGCGGTGGCGTCTAAAGGGCCCCATTCAGGTGGCATACGCTGCCCGAACAAGTGAGTAACCAATGTCATGTTTGGCGCTTGCATGGCAACATCCAGATTTGCCAGCGCAGTATCAAAGAGATCTCCTACAGTTCCACTCACCTGGGTGTTAAAGAAATCGGAGTCTAAACCCGCCTGGTGAATCTGCATATTCAGCACATCATCGTCAATGTTAAGCGTTGCAGATACGTTGGTGGTAGCCGGAAACAACTTACTTTCTGCTAAATCTACATTGAAGGAATTAACTATGGGTTGAATATTATTACTGATCGCCTCCACATGAATGACTCCAGTGTTGTTTATCAACACGGAAGCCAAGGCACCACGTGCCTTGGCTGAAAGGTTTGGGTCGTCAACGTGTATTTCGAATGCTGGTATCTCCAGGCCTTCTGTATCCAGAGAGTCCAGCTCGCCGCTGATGGAAGCAGTTACTGATAATGGCCCAATATCCGGCAGTGCAGTCGATGTAATAGTATTTAACTCCGATAAGGTGTTCATGTTAATCGAGACAAAGCTATTAAAAGATGATTCCAAATTTTCAATGACGATATCGCTGCTGCCAGTAACTGTAATTCCAGCCAACATACCGGAAAATGTTAACGGCAGTACAGTCTGGACTGGTGTGCTAGCGCTCTCTGTGACTGGCATGTTGCCATTGAATTTGAAAGGTATACTATTGATCGTGCCGGTAGATACAGCGCTACGCATACCTCGATCCTTATCAGTATTTATCGTCGACTGTACAAGCGACATTTCATGCTTTATTCCGGCGCCGCTGTGTAGATAGCTAACAGTGGTTTCTTTGGAGTAAAGCTCGTATATCTGTACATTCTTCGCTAAATTGGTAAGAAGTTTTAGCGGATCACTTTTGCGGCGTAACTGCCAATTCCCTAATTGACTGTCATTTTTTTCTAAGTGTAGGTCTACATCTGTTGTGCTTAGTCTGTGTATGTTTAGTCTTCCACGGAATATATCCGGCAGACTAAACGACATGGTTACAGTCGATGCAGTTACCAAGTTCTCATTGCGAGTCCATTCAGTGCTCGACAAAGTGACGTTTTTCAGTTGTACGGTCGGGTTCAGTGCGCGCGTAATGGAGAATTCGTCTATTAGCAAATCTCGTCCGGTAAAGTGCTTTACCATTTGCACTGCGCCAGAATGGTAATATTTATCAGGCAGCACTGCTATCAAAGCGACTATCACTGCCACCATAAAGTTCAATATCAGGCAGATCCATAAGATCGATTTTAGCGGTGGTTTCACCATTTATCCGTTAATATTGCATTTGATTCGGTATGCTGTCTGAATGCATAACTACCCCTTACTAATCTGTTTCAAATTAAATGGTACGGTGCCAGCTATAAGAGCCATGATAAACCAGTGTTTTCTATTAACTTATACAAAGTGCGTTGATTTCTGGCGAGTATCGCTTTCTGACCTTTGCTTGCGCGCAATCGCTTTCGTATCTCCAGCCAATCCGGGGAGCCCCAGCGGTATGACTGCTGTATTAGACGATCTGTATTCTGGTTGATTTCACGAGCCATCGCGGCGCTTTCGAAAAAGAACCCCATCTCACTATTATACAATCTTGAGCGGTAGTCGAAATTGGATGTACCCACAAATCCCACATTGTCAGCGGTAACGTATTTTGCGTGAAGTTTTGCGTAATGTTTGTTGCCTCCAAGTTCCACCGCATCCAGCCGGCCAAGTGTATAGATACTAAGCCTTGGGTGATTCGTTAGTTTTATCCACTCTTCACTTTCTATGAGGTCAGTGTTGAGTTCACTTTTCGATAATCGCTTCTTCCACTGTACCTGCATGTGCTCTGGTAGCAGAAGCCGCGGTGCAAGATTGAGATCAATGATGGCTTGTGTAAAAGGGTTGTCCGAGGTTAGGACAGAATTTGTGATAATTTCAATTTTACTGTGTGGGTGTTTTTCAAGCCAGGCCAGCATGATCTTTGCTTCGTCTAGAATCACTTCACCATTGCGTGAGTACTGAGCTGAAAACAAGTATGGAGACACAATTCTAATTCTTCTATAGCTCTCTGAATCGAAGCGATTCATCATTGCAGAGATAGATTGCTGGCTTTTATTCAAATTTTCAGTAGCGCGAGTGACCACGTTCTTATTGGTGATGTTAGCGATTTCATGTGCGAGCACAACTGATCCGGTGTGAAAACCGCCCGTTAAATACACGGGCATGGTGGTCAGTGCTTGACGAATGCCTGGTATGTTTTTAACAGCTGCCAATTGCTGTTGATGCTCAGCGCGTGTCATTTTGTAGCGGTCAGCGTGAGCTCTGAGATTGACGATCTTGTTTTTATCAAAATAGAACAGGATTGAAAAGTAAGTCTCCATCACTCGTCCGAGAGGATAAGTGTCCGTTTCGGTTGCTTCTCTGGGTTCTCGTACCAGGATATCAGCATCACTGTAAGAGTGAGTGTTTAATGATCCGTCCTCAAGGATTCCAAAGTAATCCATCGATATATTTCGACCACCGGTGATGCCGTAGGCTTTTTTTGGAAAAGTACCGTCGATAACAATGAGCTTGTCGTGTGATCTGCGGTTAGGCTTAGCCCCGACTTTAGACAATGCATTGAAAATTGCTGCCTGAACACGTGCTTTATGAATAGTCTCTTTTCCTTCTTTGTTGCGCAAGAAGCCAGCACTGGCTTCACAGGATTTCAGCGCCCTTAAGTGTTTTTTATTTAAGCTGATCGACCCCAGAGAATCGACCATTATTCTCACATCTACTCCACGACTTACCGCATTGCAAAGAGCGCCTAGTATCGCCTTGCCAACGAAGTCGTCTTGAAATATGTAATACATAGCATCAACAGTATGTTTTGCGTTCTCGATCATCCAGATTCGAACGGCTAAAGCCGACAATGCATCTTGTTCAGTCGAGCCTAGAAACATCATTTCCGCTTTATTGACAGGGCTGCTGGTATTGCGAGCGAACTGTATTAGATCGACTGGGATTTCCTTGTCAAAGCCATAGCTGCGTTGCTTTAGCAGTAGCTTGGTTTCTTCATCCTCGATTGCTGCAAGCGGCGGGCAGTCTGACATATCCTGCGCCTGCGGCGGACATACTGAAGGTGTTGTTCGCAATACGGAACAACCGAGCAATGGACCAACCAGCAACGCCAGCAACGCCAGCTGCTTTACAAAATTTAGGGAATAGTTCATAAGCTCGTCCGTGACGCTCGTCTTTAAGCGTACCAACCATGCCTAGCGTATAGAAAGTAATACTCCTGGGCTAGCACGTTTGACAGAGGTTCTATAAAAATCTACCAATGGGTAGCCAGCCTATTACTTTCGACTTACTGCGTCCCCACCAGTTCGTATTTGGCTCCTTCGTTAAAGCAACAGTTCGACCGGAGCTTTTGTCTAGCCAACTGATAACATTGTTCCTCAAACTCAAACGGTACGCGATACGGTCAATATTATCATCAAACCAGTCACCAAACTGTTGGCCGGTAACTTCAGATTCAATTACCACCCCGATTTCAGTATTTTCAATCGACGAACGTGCATCAAAATTGAATGAACCTATAAAGACAATTTTCCTGTCGATAACAAATGACTTAGCATGAACAGTTGCCAAGCCGATATTCTTGATCTTTTTATGGGAATTATCTTTGGCGCTATCAACTGTAATATTGTTTGTTACGTCAGCCGTGGTTTGTCGGACCTCAAACAGCTCTACGCCCGCTTTCAGCAGCTTTTTACGATATTTGGAATAGTGTGCGTGAACCATCCCAACATTGTTTGAGACAGCCGAGTTAGTGAAAATCTTCACATTAACTCCTTTTTTTACCAATGCCGCCAATCCTTGCGTGCCATCTTTACCGGGTATGAAGTACGGGCTGTAAATAATAATTTCACTTTCTGCCCTGGCAAATAGATCATCTAACTCTTGCTGCAGGTGCAGATCCTCACGTGATCGGCTGGAACTTAATTTGTCCGGTGAGTCAGCAATCAGTGTAGAATTTGCCCATATGAACTCCAGGCTGTCATTTTCTATTGCTTCAATGAATGATGAGTTGCTGACTGCTCGGCCGTATCCATCATCCTGCAAAAGCGTATTTGTTAGTGCTTCAGATCTGCTTCTTACCTCGCCCACCGTAGGTACGCGCTTTAACAGTACACTGGGTGTATAGGCTAACGGGTTGTTCCAGTAATCATCAAAGGAGCGTGAGACCCTTCGAACTAGTGGGCCAATGCTCATTACATCAAGATCACCAAATTCGATTTTCTCATTTGCAGCAAAGTACTCATCACCAATATTACGTCCGCCTATGATAGTGACCTGATTATCGACCGTGAAGGACTTATTGTGCATGCGGCGGCTAATGTCAGAAAAATTGGAGATGAACTGCAAAAATCTAGGGGTGCCTCGACGAAACGGGTTGAACGCACGAAGCTCGATATTTGGATGGCCATCTACTGCTAGTAACTTTTGATCTTGGCCCTGAAGGTAGTGATCGTCCAACAAGATACGTACTCGTACCCCTCTATTTGCAGCTTCTGTGAGTAAGCCCATGAACGCCGTGCCAGCTAAATCTTGTCGAATAAAATAGTATTGTACATCAATGGTCTTCTCAGCCAGCTTTATCATGCTCGCTCGCGCGGCGAACGCGTCCAGGCCATCAGAAAGAATGATGAATCCTGATTGTTGTGGATGCAGCCGGACTATGCTGGAGAATTTTTTTCCAAGATAGGTACTGTCGGTGTTTGTCGGAGCGCTTGTAACGATTTGTCCGTCTCTCGATGGCAAAGTAACGCATGCAGAGAGGAATATTGCCATGGTCAATATTAGTAGGTGCGTGCAGGATTTAGTGACATTCTTACAGCTTGTTGTCATGCCTTCTCTTAATCCAGGAGATTGTGGTGGTGGAACAGTGTGTTGGATGATATGCCAAATGGGTACATCTCTTGTCCTTCGAATAATAATGAAGCTGGAATTCCTGTTAAGTCGCACCAGGTAGCTCCTGATTGTGATGCTCAAAATATGTATTTTTTTGAACGCTGTTTCTCAGCCCGCAGGAACAACATCGACAATTTCTGCTAATTGTCGATCTCCACAGAAGATAATTATTGAACGGTAATGCAATACACTAGATTTAACGGTATAGCGTAGATCTTCGGTACTAATTACCTGGATCACTGGATCTACAGGTGGCTTTAGTTGAATGCCAATTCTCAATGAAGGAGGCCTGTGTCTGTCAAGCGGCCCAGTAAAATACTCAATGATATAACCCGGTGAGGGCAACTGCAATTGTCCACTAATGTTTAACCGACCTGTGTGTGTAGATTGATCCAGCTGATCGAACCAGGCGTGCCAGTTTTGAGAGTCGTATATCGGACATTCAATCATTTTTTGGCGGGCATTGGCATTAGCCGGTTCGGTATTATTGCTTTGCACTGTGCTACTACTGCAGAGCGCAAGCGATATTATTAACGCAATACGAATTACCTTAGTATTTTTAGTCAATCAACTTACTCCTTGATCAATACCTTTACTCCGTAAATCGAAATCAAACACTGGTATGGCAGCGTTTGGAGAGGAATCTACAAAGATTTCATTGTGTCTCGATCAGCAACTCCACTAGGTGGTTGACCTACATCGGTCTGAAATGTTTTTAACGCACGCTCGGTCTGTCGGCCGAAAACTCCGTCAATTGATCCAACATTGTACCCACGGTCTTTTAAAGATCTCTGCAACGCTACTACGTCAGAGCCGCGCATGTATGGCTCTATTAGCATAAGTGTCCGAGAATTTGTATCTGTCACCACCTCTATCGTTACATCATTGGATGTAGAAGGATTTTTCACCGCGACTGCTGTGTTTTTTGGAATCATCACCTCATACACTCGCTCTCCATGCAGCGAAATAGATCGATAGTAGACGTTTGAGCACCGGTAGTAGACTCGACTATTGCGGCGAACGCGATTGCGACAACCTATCGGAAGATCTTCTACAAACACGATATATGCGTTTCTGTATCGATAGCGATGATACCAACCAATATTGTTATACCAATACCAGTTTCCCCATTGATAATGAGGCGGGCGATGATGAGGAGGCCTGTGAATGGGGGGGTGCACTATGGGTCTGTTGTCGCCGAAATCGGGATCGGGAATCACTGGAGCAGGGGGACGAATGGGTTTTGGGTAGACCGGCAGTGCCGGAATGCTGGACCCCGGGGTCGGTCGAGTCCAGCCAACCGGTGGTCTTATTATTGTTCCAGGGGAGGGACGAGTATGATTACCAGGCGAGGGACGAGTGTGATTGCCCAGTGAGGGACGAGTATGGTGGCCCGGTGAAAAGCTTGGAGACGGGCGCGTTGGTCTTGGCCTGTACGGTCGGTTTGTCGGGCGCGGGCGAGTTATTGGCCGGTGTATAGATGGTCGCGGTCGAGCTGGCGCCGGACGTGATACCGGCCTGTTCGGAATTGGCATAATACTGGCGTCTTGAGCATAAGCACTACCACCTCCAAATTTGTGTATAGACAGTACCCCCGTAAGCAGGGTAAAAAGCCCAACGAATAAAACTGTCTTTTTCACTGAGTATCTCCATCACTCGTGAGTGGTAACAGGTTTGTTTCGGAGTACCCATCCGGAGGTGAGGTTTTAAAGCTATCGCCGTTTACTTGATCGCTAAGTTTCCAATCATAAAGCATTGCCTGAAACTGCGGCCAACCCAGGCTATAAGGATCTGTACCAACAATCATAACAGGTAGTGGACGTTCGCTGTCGGCGGCAACCCAGATCTGCCAGTCACCATCGTAACGTCTGAATGCAACGTGATGTACAATTTGATCGCCGAACAAAACTTCGCCTAAATACTCAGCCTCGGTTAATTGCTCAAGTGCCTCTTCTGAACCTGATGGGTCGAAAATATCTGCCATCGGTAAGTTGAAATCGTATTCGTTTTGGAGTGTTGCCACCAGATCACGGAAACCGCCACTGATCTTGACTGACGCATATTCTTGTGTGTCATGGTAGTTCACGCTGAAGGTGTTGCCGTCGTACAGGTAGTCTTGAACAGATGTTCCTTGTGTGCTGGTTGATCGGTAGCCTGCGCCACGGACCAGTGTGCTTCTTCCTGTCCAAACTTCTGTTACTTTCTTTCGGCCATCTACAACACTATCGTATGTAATTAACCACCCTAGTGAGGCTCTAGTCTGTTTGGACAAAAATTCGGTCGATTCCGAAGCTATTTCGACGGCGCGAGGATCAACACCAGGTTTGTCGTCAGCTAAAGCAGTCCCTGCAACAAGAAAAACGCATATCGTAGCGGCGTGTTTTAGCATTGTAACCTCGTGGATTGAATCAAAAATTCGGCATAAGCTCCGACCACACGAAACCAATCTGAGATCAAGCTTCTATTGTCTGCTGCACAATGCCGATCCGTGATGGTGAAACTCAGGTTCTAGAGCTGAACGTGCCCAAAAGCGCCGAATGATAGTGCCACAGGGTTGGATAAAATAATGAGGAAGAATACAAACAGAATAAATTCGGTACAACATAGTGAACGTGTTCTGCTTGTTAGCATTATCCCAGCTAGCCTTCGATTGTTAGAAATAGTTTGGACCGCGTGTTGAAATCTGCATTTATTTACCCATTTTACTCTGGATCAGCTTATAGAACTATACACCCCTTGGTTTCTTCTAACGCCTACCGGACAAGGCATGTCTTTTAATTTCTCAAAAGCGAGAGCTATTGTCGTACTACTAATCGCCAGCTTGCCCGGATTTGCTTGTAGTGTTTTGGAAGTAGACACGCTGGAAAATGACCTAAAATCCACTCAGAATTCATCAAAAGAGCGGATAATCGTAACTGAAAAAACAAACACATTGAGCGACAATGCGTTCTCGCTGCAAGATCGAGTGAGCGCTAAGCCACCTACTACTCAGAAATGCGTTCTGATAATTCATGGTTTGAAGCGAAACGCGGTTTCAATGCGCAAATTGCACAAGGCGCTCGAAAACAATGGTTACCTAACAATAGCCATTGACTATCCGTCCACCGAGTACAAGATTGAAGATTTAAGCCAGATCATATTTCCCAAAGCTATACGGATGTGTCGTAACAATGGGGCAACTCTCATCCATCTAGTTGCCCATTCAATGGGAGGCATCATCGCAAGATACTACCTTAAATACAACAACGTGCCAGAACTAGGAAGATTTGTGATGTTAGCGCCTCCAAACCAGGGCAGTGAACTGATCAATTTTTATAGTAGGTTACCTGGTTTTAAAAGGTTTCTTGGACCGGCAGCAATGCAAATCGGGACCAACACGGAGAACAGTTTTCTGCAGACGCTGGGCCCGGTTACGGTTGATACTGCTGTAATCACTGCATCAAAGTCGAGTAACTGGTTAATGTCGATGACTCTCCCTGGCCCTGATGATGGCAAGGTCACAGCCGCCAGTACACCAGTGCATGGTATGTGTGCCCAAGTGGTTCTACCTACATCACATAGAAGAATAGTAAAGGACGATGTAAGCGTTAATGAAATATTAGCCTACATCTCCACGGGAATGTTCCGGTCCGTTGAAGCTGTTTATCTCGACTGCGAAAAATCCGTCTATTAGTGACATGGAAAGGAAAACACTCCAGTCTATTGGGGCAATAGCTCGCAGTTTGACATGTTTCGTAATCTGTTCAATACACCTAAATTTCAATATTTCATGCATTCTTTATTTTGGCAACCGGATTTAACCAATACAATCTTCATAAGTTGAAATGGCGGATACAAAATGGAACAAAAAAGGGCTGCTCGATACGTAAATAGGTGTGTAGCCTTTCAAGTGTTGAATGGATAGTTGTAACCTTGTGACCATTCCGCAGATTAGTGAGAAGTATCACGTGTGGATTGTTCTGCATTGGTAGCCACTAGGTACTGCCCATAAGCTCAAACCAATAATAGGAGAATCGTGTGCCAAAGCTCTTTCAACATTTGGATGGTGCTGTAGCAGTGATGCTCACCGCCATCATCGGATCATTTGTTACCCCATCTTTTTTAACAGCAGATGAGCTACCTGTCGAGACTGCAAAGCTTACGGCCGCCCCGTCTGTACCACCTGTTATCAATAGAGATAGCCCTGCTAAGGTGATCGTTAATCTCGATTCGATTGAGTTACAGGGAAAACTGGCTGACGGTGTGGATTATACATTCTGGACTTTTGGCGGCACTGTGCCTGGTAGCTTCATTCGTGTACGTGAGGGTGACGAGATTGAATTTCATTTAAACAATCACCCGTCCAGTAGGATGCCGCACAACATTGACTTGCATGCGGTAACCGGCCCGGGCGGTGGTGCTACATCGTCATTTTCAGCCCCGGGCCATTCTTCAAAATTCTCATTTAAAGCACTGAATCCTGGATTATACGTGTACCACTGCGCGACGGCACCAGTGGGTATGCACATAGCGAATGGAATGTACGGATTGATTCTAGTTGAGCCGGAGAGCGGTTTGCCCGAAGTAGATCGCGAATACTACGTGATGC
Organism: uncultured Saprospiraceae bacterium; assembly: GCA_937924035.1. Classification (GTDB taxonomy): domain Bacteria; phylum Bacteroidota; class Bacteroidia; order Chitinophagales; family Saprospiraceae; genus CALDTK01. Next base: position 28,836 of record CALDTK010000083.1, read on the forward strand.
AAAGCGAGTTTTACACGACTGGTGCCTATGGAGAGGAAGGTCTACAGCCGTTTGACATGCAAAAAGCATTGCTGGAAACCCCGGATTACGTTGTATTTAACGGGTCAGTCGGTAGTACCGTCGGGGACAAGGCCCTGAAAGCCGAGGTGGGCGAGACGGTCCGATTATTCGTTGGCAATGGTGGCCCGAATTTGATTTCATCGTTCCACGTCATCGGTGAAATATTTGACAAAGTCTATATTGAAGGTGGCACACTCACCAATGATAATGTTCAAACTACGCTGATACCCGCAGGTGGAGCCGCCATCGTCGAATTCAAGGTAGATGTTCCCGGAACCTTCATAATGGTGGACCACTCAATTTTTCGTGCGTTCAACAAGGGAGCATTGGGGATGCTTGAGGTTAGTGGACCAGAAGACACGGCCGTATACACGGGAAAACAGGAAGATTCTATCTATCTACCTGAGGGAGGAGCACTACAGAGTATAGCAGGCGGCGTTGCACCTGCCGCCACTATCGCTGAGAGTAAGGAGCAACGCGTCCAACTGGGTCAACGCATCTATGAGCAAAACTGCTCAGCTTGCCACCAACCGACAGGTCTCGGTATTCCTAACGCATTCCCACCACTTGCAGGTTCTGATTATCTGTTATCAGACCCAAGACGCTCTATCGAAGTATTATTGGAAGGTCTGAGCGGCGAGGTGGTAGTTAACGGTGCAACCTATAACGGTGTTATGCCGGCGGTTAGTCTGAGCGATGAACAGGTTGCTAATGTGCTGACCTATACATTGAACTCCTGGAATAACAACGGCGGAGAAATTACTCCGCTTGATGTTCAGGAAGTGCGATCATCTCACTAATGACATGTGTTTCAACACAATGTAAAAGAACCGCCATGCTCACTGCAGGGCTGGCTTTAGTCTTCTCGGATTTTAACTTATTCGCTGCCTCTATCCAACAGGATATGGTGGTCATAGGCGGCGGTGAGTATAAGCCACTGTTTAACAACCCAACACTACCATCGCAAATAAAAGTAGAGAGTTACAACTTAGATCGCTACCTGGTAAGTAATGGTAAGTTTTCTTCGTTTATAACTGCACACCGACAATGGCGTAAATCAGAAGTAAAATCACTATTTGCTGACGAAAGGTATCTGCATCACTTTCCTAATGAGATAAAGCTTGAAAACACACTCTATGAAAAATCCAGTTCGTCCACTCTTGATTTTACGAATAGTTCTGAATCATGGCTTAATCAACCGGTAACTAATGTTTCGTGGTTTTCCGCTAGTGCATACTGTGCGAGTCAGGGCAAACGGCTACCAACTGTCTATGAATGGGAATATGCCGCTAGAGCGAGCAAAACAGAAATCGATGCCACTAACAGTGTCGAACACCGCTCTCGCATACTAGAGTGGTACGGAACGTTAACAGGTAATGGATTGCCACCAGTGGCAGAGACGCCTGTTAATGTTTGGGGGGTTTATGGGATGCATGGTGTAGTGTGGGAAATGGTTGATGATTTTAACAGTGTCCTTGTTACTGGCGAATCTCGCGGTGATACACAACTGGAACGCAGTTTATTTTGCGGTGCTGGCGCTGCCTCCTCTACCAATCCATCAGACTATGCCGCCTTTATGCGTTACGCACTGCGGAGTAGCTACGAGGCAAACTATACGCTTGAAACCCTGGGTTTTCGGTGCGCAGGGGATCTAAATTAACTAGGTGAGTGCTGAATTATGATTGGCTATAAAATGAAAATAATGGCAGTGCTATTAGGCTGCTTATTTGCAATCAAAGGTTTTGGAACAGATGAATATCCTGAAAACTCTTTGTATCAACTCGAATCGAATTGGCAGACACATAATGCTGAAACTCTGTCTATCGCAGAGCTCTCGGGTCACTTACAGATAATGGCGTTCGTTTATACCTATTGCGAACATACCTGCCCTCTAATACTGGCTAAATTGAAGAGCATTGAGGCTTCGTTGCCAGAGGGATTAGTTGACCAAACTCGTTTTACACTTATCTCATTGGATCCAGAACGTGATACACCCGAAATACTCAAAGAGTATATGCTCGAACACAAACTTGATGAAAGTCGTTGGACCATGTTACACGCTGCTCCTGATAAGGTTCGGGAGATAGCCGCAGTTCTAGGTACCCGCTACCGTCCTATGGGACAGGACGACATCGCTCATTCAAATACGCTGACAATATTAGGTGCTGATGGTGTGGTAGTTCACCAGGCAAAAGGCCTTGGGGAGTCCAATAAGATGTTGATTGATGCTATTTTTAAACATAAGTTGACTATTACAGCTCAATAATCAGAGACTATTCAACAGCGTGAAATTGACCGGTGGTGTCATAGGCGGTGTGAGTTGGCCCACCCACACGTACCACCTAATAACAATAGCCACTTCATTCTTATAACATATCCTCGTGTACTGAATGTGGGGTAGCCAGTTATCAAATAAGTAAGAGGCATCTACGATGCGTAGGCGAATACAGGTTAGGGCGTATATCGCGACGATGTTGTACGTCCTAGTGACACTCGTTATATTAATTGGAGAAGTTTCCGCCGACTCCCTTTCAACTAACATACTTCATGATAAATGGAAATTTGAGTTTGGAGGTTTTAGTCAGAATGCGAAACTAAAAATCAGTGCCGGGCCAACGGGTGAAGTCCCGGATACACTAGACCTGAATACATTGGGTGCAAACGAGCATGATACATCTATCTGGCTTGCCGGCAGATGGCGTATAAACCGAAGATGGCATTTAGGGTTAAGTTTTGTCGAAGTAGATCGTGTCGGTTTCTCGACTTCGACTGAGGATTTCGTTTTCGGTGAACCACCGGAAGAGGTCAATGTAACTATTGGTGCATCCGTCAACAGCGCATTCAACACGAGATATTATATCCTGCAAGGTGGGTACACGCTTGTTGAAACTAACCGTGCTAACTTCGGTATCGGTGCAGGTCTTCATGTTATGGACATGTCTGCCACTGTTGCAGCAGAAGTGGTGATAGACGGCGTTATAACCGATCTTGGCACAGGCACGTCAAATTCAACAGCACCGCTTCCTAATATCTACGTTTATGGTGAATACACTTTCACACCCAAGGTCGCGATGACGGGGACTGTCAGTTGGTTTGGTTTGCGGATTGGCCAATATGATGGTGAGTTAGTTTCGCTTAATGCAAACGTTGAGTATCGGCCATGGAAAAACATAGGCATAGGAATAGGGTACACTCAAGTCAATCTGAATCTGACAGTAGACGGCGTCGATAGCACGCTCAATTTCGAAATCGATGCCTCTGGACCAAGAATATATCTAACCGCTAGCCTGGGTAATGTAGGACGAAGGTAGCCGCAAGCGAGTTCGGTGTTTGAACTTGACGCTTGCCCTTTTTGTAGCGTTTAGAGTTTGTAGTTCGAAGCCACCCCGAGAGAGGTGACCTCCGATAAATTGAAAAACTAACCTTAGAATATCCCAAAGTCATATTTGTAAGTTGCCCTCAGTATGTTTTCCTCATCGGACGCTGTGTCGTCATCCACGAACTGATATTCAAAATACATTAATGCGGCTTTATCGAGCTTCAGTGTGTGGCCTAAAGTGAAGAATTGAGGGTTATTGAGGCCGCTATCTCCTCGATTATAAACGGCATACGTGTCGCCAAACGAACCAGTGAGCGTAAGATTGCTAAAACTATCATTCAAATCGGCAAAATGCTTATTAGCCCGCTGGTACCCTAGTGCCAGACCAAGCGGTCCAATGTCACCTTTAACGATGCCACCAACCAATGTGCCTCCTTCGTCGACACCATCATCCGCCTGGACAGAAGTAGCGAGTCCGAATAACAGGCTGCCCGCGGTGTAGTTGAAGCCAATCTCGAATTGATCGACCGCATCATTACCATCATCTTCCGGATTTCCCTGCAGTGATGCGGAATAGCTCAAAGCGCCTGACTGCCCGTTGTACTTCAATACCCGGGTTTCACGGCCACACTCAAATTGGGTCCAACAACTTCCCCACCAGGCTATATCGGTATGGCCGGAGACCATATCGTAGAAGCTGGCGTATTGCGCTCCAATTTTTACGCTACCGAAATCAGCCTTTAATCCGCCCCATGCTTGCCTGGTGTTATCTATTCCAGAGAACCCACCCTCATTGCTGTCAGGGTTGAACCCAAACTCCAGGTAGCCAATTGCAGTGAGCTCATTTCCAATTTCATTCTCACCCGACCATATAACTCTGGATCCAAAATTACTAAAGGAGAAATCACTATCAACGGTTTCACTATCTACGAAGGTGGCACCAATTCGTAGACTAGCAGTTAAGTTGGTTGATGCCGCCATTGACAGCTGTGACACTGTAGCAGCGATGGTACTAATCAAGTATCGTTTCTTCATTCCGTTCTCTCCTTGTTTTCTTTGCTACTTTCCCTGGTGAATATTGGTCCCGCATTATTCACGAAATTGATGGCACCTCGCTTGATCGATGGTTCTAATCAAGTATTCCACGCGGACGCCAAGTTGCAATAATGGCAGGCAATTGTCTGCGCGATACGCTGACCACCTCTTGAATGGTGTAGGACAGTGCGCTAGGGTTTTAACGACAAAATCCAGGTAGCAAGTTGTTTCGCTTGTTCATTATCCACGCTGGGGTTGGCTGGCATAGGGATATCCCCCCAGATGCCTGTCCCACCAGCGATAATTTTTTCTGACAATAACTCTGTTGCTTCCGGGGTGTTGAAGTATTTCGCAGCAATATCATTAAAAGACGGCCCGACAAGTTTTTTGTCGACGCTATGACAGGCTAAACAATTGTTGGTTTTGGCAATTTTCTCCGCAGATTCTTGACCGGGAGCCGCCGCCGCTGTTGCTGCTACCGAATCCATTAGCACCAGTGATTTAGTGCAGCTGGGTAACCAGGTTTTCCAGATGTTACTGTTTTCACTGATCCAGCGATTGGCGGCTTCCTCCGGACTCATCTCATCGATCTCCGCCAGCGATGCTGCGGCGGCGAGTTGTCGGGTGCCAAGGTTAATTTTGCTTAACACTGCAAATGCACATGACCATTTTTCCTGAAAACCACTCCAAGTTGCTTTTTTTAGCCACCCTTCAACAGGGTTGCCGCAATCATGCGTCAGGTTTGGGTTCAATCCCCAGCTTGCATCGTTCTCACATTCAGGCGTATGTGCTGGGAACTCAACGAAGCTCCCTGGGTATTTTGTATCAACCCAATTGGGTGTCCAGTTCATTAGTAATATGGGGGTCTTTTTTTGCCAGGCCCTTTCCAGCTCCATCCACAATGTGGCGCTGTTGGGTACATTGACTACCGTGTAGTTAAGTTTCAAGGCTTCGATTCTTTCTCGATCAGGGCGCTCCCAGTCCATGGGGCCAGCGAGATAACGACCGGCGGGCTCTGTTTCAGGTGTTGCCAGCGCATGGGCGCAATCGTTAAGCGCTTTCCAATTTGGCAGTCCGGGGCAGATATCTATCATATACTCCGGATACCACCAGTCTTCACGCGTTTTGGCACGGTGAGTTCCGACACCCACCATACGCTGACGGCTTAACTGCTGATTGAATGATTCAGCCATCGTGCCTTCCCAAATTTCTACTTGCACATGAAGGTTACCATTGCCGATTGTTTGAAATTGTGTTTGTGTATCAGCAGGGTGAAACTCAACGTTGTAACCAATACGAGAGAGCAGGTTGCCCGTAACATGCGACAGCACTTGTTGGCTTGACCAGTTATTGATTGCTATTTTTATCGGATCAGCTGACTCACCTGCAAATGTGCTTGGCGCAAGTTGCAAAATGGCGACAGCAATTAATGCGCGCAGGATGCATGCGTGGTGTTTGATCATTAGTTTCATGTTCGCTCCTTAATTAGCATCTTTTGCGTTTTCTGATAGATACTGCATAACGAGCGCACGCTCCCGGGCATCCAGTCCGGCGCGTGGAAACATGCTCTGTGTAATACCTTGCCACTGTTTAACCGAATAGTCACCAGGCTCTCGCGGTACATGGCAGAGTGTACAGCGTCCATAGAACAGTGCTTCACCAGGACTCATATCAGCCAATGTGTTTGATTTAAGATTTTGAACTCTACCTTTTATATCAAGCCGACTAAGATCTATGGCCTCGTCGGTTACGATCACCTTAGGTGGATGATAAGCACGATTCTCATTTTCAGGGTCAACGCATTTCTTTACCCATGCAACGCAGGTGTTCGCAGCGGTAGCCTGGCTTAGACCACTGCTCGCAATACTGGATGTCAGAGTGTTAACAGCGCCACTGTTGCATCGCCCTTTGCTATCTAGTGAGAGCCAAACACCCTCCTGGATACTAATTACGCCTTTCATGATCTTGTGCCATATTTTCGCCCCACCAATCAATGAGCCCCGGTCGTTGTAGACTTCTATCAAATCACCGTTGTCTATGCCGCGCTCCTCCGCATCATCTGGGTTGATAAAAATAAATTCCCGACCTTGTATGTTGTCTATGTTTCTCACTGTGGTATTTGCCATCTGCGAATGCAGACGATTACGTGGATGTGGACTTACCACATGTAACTGACCTTGTTTGGCATTGCCGAGGAATTCGAACGGCTCCATCCACTTTGGCATCGGCGGGCAGTCTGCGATGTCAAAGCTTGAGATGGTGGTGCTATACATTTCAATTTTACCGGATTCGGTATGTAGCGGGTGCTCGGCAGGTGAACGATAGAAATCGCTGTGTCGTACCCATTGACGTGCATCCTCAGGGACTTTGACTGGTGCAACACCTTGCTTCCAGAACTCATCGAAAGGTAGTGTCGCAGAACAGTTTTCGTACGAAGATTTAATGATCTCCATAACACTTCTACCCTCAGTAAACTGCCGCTCTACACCGAAGAGCGACGCTAACCGACGAAATATTTCAAAGTCGTCAAGACTTTCCCCGACAGGTTCGATCACCTGACGCATAGCATAGACTTTATCGTTGCTGTAAGTACCGCCGGAACTTATATCGTTTCGCTCTAAGGTGCTAGAAGCGGGCAAGACAATATCTGCGTACTGCATAGACGCGGTCCACCAGGGATCTTGACACACAATAGTGTCGACCTTCTTTCGCAGTGCCCAGATAAGTTCGTTGGTATCCTGCTGATGACTGAGATAGTTAACACCGGCGTTGTAAATCATGCGTACCCGAGGGTAGTGATGTAATTGTCCATCACGTTTAAAAGGTGCTCCGGGATTCATCAGCATCTCGGTGATACGAGAAGCCGGACAACGTGTCTTGACTGGGTTTCGGCCCTGTGATAATCCGGTTGGCATAGTGCCGCCAGATTGTGGCATCCCGCCTCCACCGTAGTGCCAGCTGAATCCGACCCCTTGTCCGGGCTTGCCTATTTTCCCTGCCAGTGCTGCAAAATTGATGATGGCCCAGTGCGTCATTTCCCCGTGGTGAGCCCGCTGTAGTGACCAGGCACCTGCAATCTGCGTTCGCTTTGAAGCGAATAGCTCAGCAAGCTCGGCAATTTTCTTTGCGGGTATTCCAGTTATCTTTTCAGCCCATTCAGGCGTTTTTGGTGGACTACCGTCCTCGTCCTGACCCATCAGGTAACGGATAAATTTTTCCGAACCGACGGTGTAGGTGGCAACGTACTGCGAATCGTGCTTACCGTTTTTAACCAAGTAATAGGACATGGATAAAAACAATGCGGTATCGGTGTTAGGTATTATCTTTACCCAGTCCGACTTAAGTGCGTCATCCGTCATCGTGTATTGCGGGTTTATACTGATAAATTTAACACCCGCTTGCTTAATTTGAGCCCAGTGCGGATACATTTGATGATCAGGAACAGTAAATTCGATACGATTATTTTTAAAAGGGTCACAGCCTACCAATACAAATATTTCAGTGTTGTCTCGAATCTCTTCCCAAGATGTCTGCGGCGAATAGACTTCCATGTCACCGATAATATGGGGTAGGCTAATCTGAGACGCGCCGCCGGAATAATCACCCGTGGTAGTGGTACAGCCGCCGATAAGTCCAAACAATCTACCTTGAAGGACATTGGGTCTGAATATACCAGAATGACTCCAGCCACCGTAAGAGCTGCTGAACACGGCTTCGTTATCATAGCGCTCAATGGTTTCAAGAACGGCATTCGCAGCGAGTTCCAACGCCACCTCCCAGCTAACCCTGACGAACGGTTCCTTTCCTCGTTTTTCAGGTGCAGAGTAGCCGCCAATATTTTCGAGATAGGATTTTCTAACCATCGGATACATAACGCGTGTCCGATGGTAGGTACGGCTGAGAATACCCTCGACCAACATTCGTGTTGGCATCGCGTCCAGAGAGACGATCGGTTTAACGCCGATGAGACGCCCGTCTTTTACTACCGCATGAAAAGGTCCGTAGTGCGAAGCATGGGGTATGATTTTCGTATCTTTACCAAAAACAGTCTCCGGACTAAACAGCGTTAATCCGCCGCCCAAAGTAACGGCTGATGTTGTTTTCAGAAACTGGCGGCGAGTTACCGACATGTGAACCTCCTACCCTTAATGTTAATAACCTTGATGTTAATAACCTTGGATACGTGTTGTATTACCGAACCGCGCATACAGAGCCACAATTTGTAATTGAATTTAATCTCATTATCGTTGGTTTCTTACTGATGCAACGATGATTATTTGTTCCTTTTTTACCTGCAATTCCTTCGCTTGGCATGTCACTGGTTCAGAGAAGCGAGTGATGACTTAACTTCTCGTAAGTATAAATGAGTATTTTTCCAAATATCACGATTGTATTAGGATGGTCATTGTGCAGTAATTCGCAACGCGACACGAGTGCCACCTGCATAATAATTCGGGTTAGAAGCCTAGTACGTAAGCAATATGAAGGCTATCCGCCACATCGCTGGTGCGGGTATATTCCAATCTCAAACCGCCACCTTTGAAATTGAACACATGGAATCCAAAGCCAAGCGCAATGCCCGATAGATCATCTAAGAATTCAGGTGAACTACCACTGGTTTTGGTGGCGAGATCTTCGTAACCAAATCTAAGAAAGAAGTCTGAGCCGATTCTACCAAAAGGATATCGACCATTTACAAACACTCCATAACCGACTTCTGAACTCAAACCAACACGCTCTCCACTTACAGCGACATTGTCATTCTTTATTCCGCTACCAATCTGTCCCTCAAGAATCAGATTTTCATTTAGTTGGAAACTATAACCTACGAAGATCTGTCCAAGATCATAACCCTTGCCATCAATATACCGATAGCCGGAAGTAAACATGTGTTCCTTGGTGTCAACTTGCGCGCCAGCGTGAGACGACATTCCAAGCAGTATCAAACCGATTATAATGATATTCCGAAGCATTGTGTGTTCCCTTATTGGTTTTTTAGCATCCATGTTCAGACCTTATGACTTATCGATTTTCCAACCGGTTGTAGTCCAGTAAACCATAATTTATCGGATCTCTCTCACGCATTTTAGCGTGCAAAGCATCGCTGAACTTCCAGAATTCTGGATGTGTACGTCGAATCCCAAATTTATCCCTTAAGTCGTGATAGCCTTCTTGACTGGATAGTTGGAGTACCCCGGCTACAAATATTTCGATCTTGTCTGCAGGTACATCCATAAAGGCATTAGGGTAAGAGCCCACTACACCATTGACTACCGTCACAGTATTTTCGTCGGGCAGCAGACGTTTGCTTTCATTGAATATCGATGTCATATTTACATGTGCATTGTTACGCAGGAGGGTGATATATTCATCTGGGCTTCCTGCGATACGAATCACGGTGAGCTCAGGGAGCAAGGTAGTTGCTTCACCCTGCATAGTGGAAAGCCTTCTAAGTGCCAGTTTAGTTCTGTCTGACTTAATGTTTTCAATGTCGCGATTGGTGGGCAGCAAGTTGGCCACACGTTCGCGCATCATACCCATTAGTTCCGTTTTAGGATCATCGCTTTCAAACTCGATATACGAACCGATCGAAGCGTCAAAAGCGGGATTGGAAAGGTATTCCAACGTTTCCGTTGGCGCTTGGCGATACCAATGATTTCGGGTGGCCAGACGAGCCTTTGGAGGCAGAAAATTCAGAAAATTGGTTTCACCATCCATGCGTAGGTAATCCATATGCAAGCGCGAAATCAATTGGTGACCAAGAGTTCCATACACATCATAGCCTGCCACCAGTAAGTAGTGAATGCGCTCCAACAGGGTGTAGTCAATCACCCAAGCCGTTTGCGGAATGTCACCAAGCAAGCCTTGTTCTATAGTGGCGCTGTCGTTGTGCCTGAATACAGTTAGGCCTGCATTTGGGTTTTTGCCGTCACCGTCCCAGATCAGCTCAAGATCGAGCGGATGCTCGGCAAAATATTGCAACATAAACTGATCACGACCTTTGCGTCTTACTCCCTCAAGCTTCGCATATCGTTTCCAATGACGAATTGGCATAAAGGTGGTATCACCTCTGCTGTTTGCCAGTGCCAGCTCAACCTTGGCATTGGGTAATAACGTTGAAACTGTCTGGCTAAGGGCAGAATCGGGATCGAGAAAGAAGACCCAGAAGTGATCACGTATTACATTGACAGCTACCTGGCCACGACACACGCTGCCTTTAATGAAATTCATAATGCTGCTTTGTGCATCGTCTAGCAAAAACTTATAGCGCGACGTCATCGGCAATTGCTCAAATGTAGCAAACGGATTTGCAGTATCGGGCTGTGTATAACCAGGTAAATGGGTGATATTGTATTGCTGATCTATAAACAGCTCATTGTATCTTGCCAGTCTTTCCAGCCCGAATGTGTAGGGGTTGTGCGTTTTGTCCACGGTGGTTTCGAGATCGCGCACCAATCGGTAGTAGACGCGTTTGACCATCGGGCTATCAAAAGGACGTCGGGTGGCGATTATCTGCGCAGGTGTCCCTGGTCCTGTGGATGAACGGATGATTTTAAAAAAAACGTCGTTTGACAATTCAGGAAAGTACAAATGATTCAGAAATAGATGTTCATAAATATAACGGCTAACGAGCTGTGATTTTTTTGAATCTCCATTCAGAAAATGTTCCCAGAGTTTGACCTGCAAATTAAAATCGTCTGATAATGGTGTACGTGGAGTATAAGGTGCACCGGCTTCGACCCAGCTTTTTAAGGTTTCCTGTTCGCCATCGTTTAAGCCGGGAAGGGCATACGGCATACCCCACTGCGGGTGCTTTGCTGCAAACCTGTCGAACTCTACCGCAGTGGGGCACTCTTCCTTTCGGCCTAGACCAATGGTGACGTCTGACGGCAGATAAGGCAGGTTGTCAGGTAGCGGATTGTTTTCCTTTAGCTCCAAGGCGCGGTAAATCAAGTCTGCCTGACGAGCAATCTTTGGTCTATTGTCATATTCACTCAACACTGGGAAATAACCCAATTTTCGCCAATCTGCTGGGGAATGTGCATCTTCAAACAGCCGTTTGGGTACTGCAGAAGTAATGCGCGACGGTGTATACACCTGTTCTTTGTGCGCCCCGCGCTCCAGTCCTTCAATGGCCGTGACTTTTAGCTGGCAAGGTGCGTCATAGCAAGCGTGACAGGACGCGCACCGAGCCTCCAATACGGGTTTTACATCAGTCCAATAATCAGGCACTCCATTTGGGATCGAGTCAACGGCACGGACTCTGGGCTTGGCTGGTCCCATGTTGATCAACCAGTTTTCTCGTGCTGTCATGGCGCAGCCCGCCATGAACACCAACGTTAGAGCTGCTAGTAACAAACGGCGCATAGACAAGTGATTTTCTTCGTTGTTAGTTGTTAGAGAGTCTCTAACATCATTGACGCTTGGGATCGGAATGACGATGATCGGGTTGGAAATTCGGACAGTAGGGTTCTAACAGCTTCTTTTGTAGATTCGACACTATCTCCCTTAAGTTCCGCCCGAGTTAACTCTCGCGCAGCACTACTATGCCAAACTGGGCTTTTGAGTTTCTCATCGAATATGTCAATAGCTAATGTTCCATCGCTATAAGGACGTATATGTTGGTAACTTTTATTCGACCCAAGGATACTGTCACCCCACCGAGTTCGGGTTTTAAAGTATCTATTGACCTCTCGGTGCACTTCCAGTTCGTCCCGCGCGCCCACAGTAATCAAGACAACAAAGTCTGCGTCGCTGGCGTCTTGAACAAACTCAAAACCCTTCCCTTTTAGTGTATCGACGACGGTTTTTTGCAGGACAGCCGAAATGAATGAGTCAGGCCCCCGGTCACCGGATACGATCAAGGGTTTTTCACTAATCCACGAAAAAGACTGGTAATCCTCAAATGAATGAGACGGATCACTAAAGGTTAATATTGAAGGAGTAGAGGCGCAACCGGTGATGCTCAGCAAGGCCAGTAAAAAACTCATTGAAAGTAAAGGTTTTCTCATTGTTATCATTCCTTTTTCGTATGTACGATAATTTCTGTCAATTTCAATATGCTTAGCAGCCCATATAATTTCGAGGGCTATGTCTGGGAACACAGACCCCTCCTGCCGGATTCCAACGACCAGTAGAAGCGGCAAATCTACACAAGTATTTGACCATACAATAATTCGAATAATAGACGTAAGCACCGGCAGCACAAAAAAAGAACACAAAAGTACCAATCAAATATTCTGTAAAGATTAGTGTTTCATGGTGCTTCTGGTTGCGATTGAAGTTGCAAAATATTTCTGTTGACAATGCGCTGTTAAATTCTCCCACTACTTGCATGCCAACCCTTCAGATAAAACTGTATTCTCTAGGATCCAATGAATGAAAGCGTTTTTTATTCCAATGTGGCTATTGCTTTTGCTTCCAGTTCGCAATGCATCTGCATCAAGCTCAGAAATTGTATTGCAAAATCTGACGCAACACTGGACCGGTTTACTGGGATTGGTAATTTTCGTACTGGCGTATTTGTTTGTCACTGGCGAGGAACCACTAAGCCTTAAAAAATCAAAACCTATGTTGGTAGCCGCTGGCTTGATCTGGGTGCTGGTGGCGATCGGCTACACTGGCCAAGGAGATTCCCATTCAGCTGAAGCGATATTCAGAACCACAATAGAACACTTCACTGAATTGTTTTTATTCTTACTCGCCGCAATGACGTATGTGAATGCCATGAGTGAACGGGGATTATTTGCTCAAATTAGTCAATGGCTGCAGTCACATAATTTCTCGCTTCGCAGTATCTTCTGGATGACCGGTGTCCTTACATTCATACTGTCGCCGTTAATTGCCAATCTAGCTGTCGCGTTATTAATGGTAACTATACTTATCGGGGTCGCACCGAATAACCGTTCGTTTCTTGTGGCAGGATCAATCAGCATAGTAATAGCTTCCAATGCTGGGGGAATCTATTCACCACTGGGTGATATATCCAGTTTGATGGTTTGGCAACGTGGCTTGCTTGATGTGCACGATTTTCTACGCTTGTTTCTCCCTGCACTGAGCTGCTGGTTGATACCGGCAATCGCCTTATCTGTATCTGTGGAGTCAGTAAAGCCCGAACCGGTAGCACAGACCCAAACGCTACAAGAAGGGGCGGGCGTAATCGTTATTTTGTTTGTGCTGACACTAGCGTTGGCTGTGGTTTTTGAGAGCGTATTGAGACTACCGGCTGTCATCGGAATGATGACTGGCCTGGGGTTTCTAAAACTTTATGGGTACCGGTTAAAGCGTCGTGGCGTTAAACATCTCGCGCGATCAGCGTCTTTTCACAACGGTACAACTAATGATCGCGAATCGGGTGAGGAACACGCTTTCGATATTTTCCGATCACTGGAGCGATCAGAATGGGATACCCTAATGTTCTTACTTGGAATTGTTATGGCCATCAGTGGCCTGTACGCCATGGGGTTTCTGTTGCTTACTTCAGAGGTACTTTACGGCAGCCTTGGCCCGACAACCGCTAATCTCTTACTTGGTGTCATGTCTGCGTTGGTTGAGAATGTTGCAGTTATGTACAGCGTGCTGGGTATGCAGCCTGAGATGAGTCATTCGCAATGGTTACTGGTCACGTTTACAGCGGGTGCAGGAGGCTCCCTGTTGTCCATCGGTTCAGCGGCGGGAGTCGCTGTTATGGGCCAGGCACGGGGTATCTATACCTTTATGGCACACTTGCGTTGGACTTGGGTCATAGCACTGGGTTACGGAGTCGGCGCCTGGCTACATCTATATTTGAATTCACGGGGTATTTAATGATGGCTCTCTTGAACTTAGTTGCTTTAGGGAAGCGATCTATCAGCGTAATTGTATCTGTGACTCTATTGTGCTCCAGTTCAACAGTAAGCGCATCGGATGTGGCGTCTTACACCAATACATGGATGGGTTACCTGTGTCTGTTGATTTTTGTCGGTGCCTATGTGCTTGTCATTGCTGAAGAATCGTTGCATCTGCGCAAATCTAAACCAATGATGGTAGCTGCCGGTGCAATCTGGATTCTGGTCGCTATCTCCGTATCCCAACACTCTGACCCCGCATTAGCCAGCAAGGCCGTTAGCCACAACTTGATGGAGTTTGGCGAGCTGTTCCTGTTCTTACTGGTTGCGATGACCTATATCAACGCCATGGATGAGCGCGGTGTATTTGATGTGTTGCGTAGCTGGTTAATATCGCAGGGTTTTTCCCTGCGCACCATCTTCTGGATAACCGGCGGCTTGGCGTTTGTGATCTCCCCCATTGCTGACAACCTGACTACAGCGCTGCTGATGGCAACAGTGGCTATGGCGGTAGGGGGCAATAATAAGAAATTCGTCACAGTTGCCTGTATCAATATTGTAGTGGCTGCTAATGCGGGTGGCGCGTTCAGTCCTTTTGGTGATATCACTACGCTCATGGTTTGGCAAAAAGGTATATTGCCGTTTCAAACGTTTTTCAAACTGATCCTGCCCTCATTGGTCAATTGGCTTGTACCGGCAGTAATCATGTTTACTGTTGTGCCGCGTGGAAAACCTGAAATCGAAGATGACGCAGCGAATTTGCATCCCGGGGGCATTGCCATCAGTCTGTTGTTCCTGTTAACAATTGCGATGGCGGTGTCATCGCATAACTTCCTGCACATGCCACCCGTGCTTGGGATGTTACTGGGGCTCGGCTTTCTTAAAATCTACTCGCACTTTCTACAAAAGCGCGACGAGAGTTTTCCTGAGCCTGCGTATTCCAATTTTTCAGAGCACGCACTAAATGTTGAGTCCGCAGATGCGCATACTCCAAGAGTTAAGACAGCACCGTTCGATATTTTTCGATCGCTTGAACGTGCCGAGTGGGACACTTTAATGTTTTTCTATGGCATCATCCTTTGCGTGGGTGGCTTGGGAACGCTAGGTTACTTGGAATTAGTATCGAATGTCATGTATGGGGGGCTCGGTGCTACATTTGCTAATATATCCGTGGGATTTTTGTCGGCGCTAATTGATAATATCCCGGTTATGTTTGCTGTGCTGTCGATGTTGCCGGAAATGGATGAGGGCCAGTGGCTGTTGGTAACACTGACGGCAGGCGTGGGTGGATCGATGCTGTCTATTGGTTCAGCTGCCGGTGTGGCTGTTATGGGGCAGGCGCGTGGAACTTATACCTTTTTCGCTCACTTAAAGTGGTCCTGGGCGGTGTTACTGGGCTACATCGCGAGTATAGCAGTGCATTTCTGGGTGAACGCTGCGCTATTTGACTCTGTGTAGAGTTGTCTCTTTGTTGCTAGCTGTTCGATTTAATAGTCAGTGAGACCAGATTTTGATGCTCTTCAATGGCAACCTAATCAATCTTAAAATAAATCCACTGTACGGTTGGGTTGCGTGTTTTTATCTACCGTGTGACATAGCCTCGATGCAATCAAGAGAACGATATTGCGTTTAACTATATATTTTTTCTTGATTTCAACGTTGGCAGTGAGTGCTGTTCAGATTATGAGCAAGCCTTTAAGCGCTCAACCGTTATTGAAAAATGCTACTGATGACACTGACGATACCGATCTTGTAAACAACCTCATGTCGGCAGCGCAAGACCGTGGGATGCGTATTATTGTCATTGATGGTGTGAAGAGTATCGGCAATTCCAATACCACAAATGAAGGACGTAACTCCGCGGCCGACTACCCTGATTTAATGAAAGCTCAGACCGAATTTATTAAATTTCGCGAGATTCTCAAGAACACCTATTACGGATTGCCAGACTCGATTGAATCAGCGATTGAATCGATAAGGTATAAGAGTCCATCGGGCGACCTGCATTCATTTATCAGGGCTTTGTACTGGTCGGCTCTGTTGTTACTGGTAGGTGCACTAGTTGAGCGACAGATTTATATCAAGCGGGTCGTTGAGCGCTGGCTGGCCCCTGACCTAAAGACTAACCCTGTTGGCTATGTTGACAAAGTGCCTCTTCTCGTAAAGCGTGGGTTACTGAAAGTAATTGGTGTTATTTTGTCAATGATGGTGGCCTATGTGATTGGTTCAACGCTGTTTCCGGGTACACCGCCGGAGTCCATTCAATACACTATTGCCATCGTTTACATTAGCTACGCCGCTAGTCGCTTAGTCGCTCTGGTGTTGCGAATGATACTGGTTCCCAATTTAAATCAATATCGAATTCCTCGTCTTTCGGATAGAGATGCGTCCCAACTTTACTATTGGCTATGGGCTGTATTCACATTCAATATTGTCGCGGTGATGTTTAGTGTCTGGGTTGATGAAATGGGTGAGAATAATGCCGTAAATGCAGCGATTGCTTCATTTCTTGGTGCGCTTGTCGCTTTGTCAAATATCGTTCTTGTGATCGTCAATCGTGTTCCTATATCCAAAGCTATGCGTAGCGGAAAAAAAGCTAACAATACAAGCCCCATGATTCGACTGATCTCTGGTGCCTGGTTGCCTGTGGTCATTGTCTATTTTATATACTCTTGGCTTGAGATGTCATTTCGCTTGGTCTTGAGTAAGCCGATGTCAGCGCCGTTGATTGCTGGTGCTTATGTCATTCTGATTTCCATCGTTGTTGTATACGGTTTAATTAACTACTTCATCGAGCGTATTTTTCAACGCGAGAAGCGTTATGTGTTGATGGAGCCAGAGTTGTCGGAATCAGAACAGCAGAAGAAAGAGCAGGATTATTTGGAAAACAGTGCGATTGATAACGCAATACTTGTCCATCATCCACTGGCAACATTCGAGGATTTAGCTAGGCGAATATCGGGCATTCTGTCTCTCATCGTGGGCATTTTGGCGCTTACAAAAATATGGAAGATCGACAATTCCCTGATGCATGCGACCGGTGCGCGTACTGTAGTGAATATTGTTGCGATTCTCTTTATCGGCTATATCGTTTATCACGTTGTACGCATTTGGATAGACCATAAAATACATCAAGAGGGGGGGGTGGTGGTGGCCTTGGGCGACGAAGGCGGTGCTTCAGGAGCAAGTCGTCTGGCTACGTTACTACCACTATTTAGAAATTTCATGCTCGCTGTGATTTCAATGTCTATCGCCTTTAGTGCACTGCTTGAAGTAGGCATAAATGTCAGTCCGCTATTCGCGGGCGCCGGGGTAATAGGCCTCGCCATTGGTTTCGGCGCACAAACGTTGGTGCGCGATATATTTTCTGGTGCGTTCTACTTATTTGATGATGCGTTCAGGCGGGGCGAGTATGTTGATATAGGGTCGGTGAAAGGCACAGTAGAGAAAATCTCGGTCCGATCCTTCCAGCTTCGACACCATCTGGGTCCATTGCACACGATACCTTTTGGTGAAATTCAACATCTAACAAATTTTTCCCGTGATTGGGTTATGATGAAACTGCCACTGAGGCTTACCTACGATACTGACCCCGAACGCGTTCGAAAACTAATAAAGAAACTTGGTCTTGCCTTGATGGATGATCCGGAAATCGGCGATACATTTTTGCAACCGCTGAAATCCCAGGGGGTGATAGAAATGCAGGATTCTGCCATGATTGTACGTGTAAAGTTTATGGCAAAGCCGGGTGATCAGTGGGTTATTCGAAAGCGTGTCTTTCAGGAAATTAGGGATTTATTCCAAAAAGAAGGAATCAACTTCGCACATAGGGAAGTCACTGTTCGGTTGGCGGGTGATGTGCCCGAGAATCTTACCGAACAACAAAAACAAACAGTGGCGGCGGCGGCTTTAGATGATGATATAGATGACAGTGGTTCATCTTCAGTTGATGATAGATAAAGATCATCATAATCGATATTTCGGATATGCTGGCAGCTCAAACGGATCCTTTCGGGACCCTATGTAGTCACCTGACCCCATACAGCTAAAGAATGGGATAACATTATATTTAAGGAATTTCAGGACTTTCGAACAGGATAAAGAGTCCCAGGAGCAGTGGCGTTAAAATCCGCAAAGGAGCGTTAAGTCGAAAAGTTAGAAAGCAAGTGGCAAAGCACGATTCGGGCGTTGCAAACGATTGTCTAGATCTTCAAAAAAAAGTATTACCAATAATAGATCGTTCGAGCCATGAGCTTAGCAATCGAAGAGCTCCCAGAACGATTGTCGATGAGTGCTGCTTGTCGTGTTCTTGTTCTCAATCGAAGTAGCGTGCTACAGTGTCGTAAAGGTTTGATCGGTGAAAGATCCGAGGAGCGTTCACGCAAGAATACGTCACAACCCAGAGCACCGAGTGTGAGCAGGTAGTGCAACTTCTCCCCCGCGAAGCTTACTGCAAGCAAACACCAACAGATGTATACCATGGCTTCTAAAACAAAGGGAACCACCGCCGTGTTCAGCCAGTACTATGTATCGAATAGTGCGAAAGAAAGGTAGTAACGGTGGACGTAGACAACAGCGTCCTGCACAACACCATATTATCTCGAGGCTTCAGGCGACAGAGCCTAATCAAATGTGGATATGGGATATCACTAAGCTACCGTTGATTACCCAAGATGTGTACTTGTCACAGTATGCTGTTACTGATTTATACTGTCGTCTTATGGTGGCATGGATGATATCAGCAAAAGAGAACAGCGCTTTACCATGCAGTTGATCAATAGAAATTGGTGTAGGGAATTCTATGATTGGTACAACTTTAAGCACCATTACAGTGGGCTCAACGGTCACACGCCAGAACAGGTATTTACCGGTAGCTATGCTGAGGTGTTTGTTATCAAGCAGGCCGCTTTAGATGAACGCTATTCGATAACACCAGAACGTTTTGTTAATGGCTGCCCGAACGTAAAACTGTCACTGGCGTAAGTATGCATCAAACGATTAGCGCAAAAGAAGGTGAGAGCGTTGACATTGATAGAGTCAATTTCCCCACGCTGACTGCTGCCGGGTACGCACGAAAAGCATGTTAATTAATTAACTCTCAGTACATATGAGATTGGCACGTACCACGTGCAACCAATATGTATATAATTGCGGAGGTGATATTTTAGCGAACGCGAAAGACGTGTTTCGAGTGATCGGCCAAAGCTAACTGTAATTCTAGCTGCTTTATCTACAAATAAAACAAGGATCCACGGCTCAGGACTCAAATTCAAATTGCATAACAATGGCGGTGTAAAAATTATTTTGCTTTTTGGTTTTCTAGCGCTTTGGCCGTGATTTGCTGATACAGGCTCGACACCTGCGCGATCAGGGTTTCAAATTCTGAATGCTTTTCAGCAAAGTGTTGTCCACTTTTGGCTTCTTCAATTGAGTCTTCAAGCAACCGTATTGCCGAGTCACTAAGTAGACCTCCTCCGTCAACATGTTTCTTCATTTCAATCAGGGCAGGCAAACGCTGGTTGTTAAATCGGTCAAGCACTGCCTTAACCACCCCTTGCTCCTTTTTTGTTAGTTGGCTTTTCATAGTGAATGTGATCCTTGATTAAGTGTGAAATGAATGAACAATTTTTCAGAGCAACAGTAGTTATTCTAAAGTGCTTATAGATATGGCGCTACCCTTATAATAACGATGTCATAGTTGGTCGGTTAATGTTAAATAGCAATATATCCGATTTTGTTCTGTTTTTGTCCCTGTTGTCGTTCACGTTTTTTTTGTGGCAAATTATTCTGAACTTCGATCGCGGTTATTTTGTAAGTTGGGTTTTCAGCTGGATTAAACGATTTCAGTAGATAACTGGATGCATTGAATAACACTGCCGAGCACGCCGATTAGTTTGATAGATTGAGTTAAATTAATAAGCCGGCTCAATGAATGAGGATGAGTTATGGATGTTCAATCAGAGCCCTCCGAAATAGCACGTGGATTCCAATTTCCGACTGCCTACACGATTCTTTTTTTTCTAATTGTTGTTGTTGCACTTGGCACCTGGCTTATTCCCCCTGGGTCCTATGACAGGGTCGCCAATGAGGAGATAGGAAAAGAAGTTCCTGTTCCCGGAACCTATCATTCTGTAGACGCCAACCCACAAGGCATCGTTGATGTCTTCATGGCACCGATAGCAGGGTTTTACAATCCTGATACCTACGAAGCGTCTGCAATTGACGTTGCATTGTTCGTGTTGATTATCGGTGGGTTTTTAGGCGTGGTCACCCGAACAGGTGCAATTGACATAGGTATAGAGAGATCTATGGTTAAGATGGAGGGGCGTGAGAAATGGATGATCCCAATACTGATGGCTTTGTTTGCTGCCGGTGGCACCAGTTATGGTATGGCGGAAGAATCTTTGGCATTTTATTCGTTATTAATCCCCGTAATGATGGCCGCTGGGTACGATGCTGTAGTTGCAGTTGCGATTATTCTACTAGGAGCCGGTATTGGCACACTGGGATCGACTATTAATCCTTTTGCAACTGTGATTGCATCCAATGCTGCTGGAATCCCCTTTACTGATGGAATAGTTTCACGGTTAGTAATTCTTGTCGGTGGCTGGTTAACTTGTGTGTTGTATGTCATGCGCTATGCAGCGAAGGTAAAGGCGGACCCATCGATCTCTCTTGTTTACGATAAACGTGCTGAAATCGAAGCGCAGTTCGCGAAGAAAACACTGCAAAACAACCCCGACGGACCATCAGGCGAGTTAACAGGCCGGATGAAAGCAGTGCTGGTAATATTTGCAGTAACTTTCGTGGTTATGATTTGGGGAGTTTCCACGCAAGACTGGTGGATGGCAAGGATGAGTGCATTGTTCATCGCCGCATCAATCCTGGTTGGTATTGTTGCAGGCCTTGGTGAGAAGGTTTTCACCGATGCGTTTGTGGATGGTGCGCGCGACCTCCTAGGTGTTGCTCTGGTCATTGGTATTGCTAGAGGTATTGTTGTGATCATGGATGCCGGTAATATCACCGATACAATATTAAACGCTGGTGAAAGTACGCTGAGTGGTTTGTCCCCCACTGCTTTCATCAACATGATGTTTGGAATTGAGTTCGGTCTGTCCTTTTTCGTACCATCCTCATCGGGCCTTGCAGTGTTAACAATGCCCATTATGGCGCCGCTGGCCGATTTCACTGGAGTTGCCAGAGATCTGGTCGTGACTGCTTACCAGTCTGCAAACGGCCTGGTTAATCTTTTTAACCCAACTTTCGCGGTTGTGATGGGCGCTTTGGCTATCGGGCGGGTTCCGTACCAGCGTTGGTTGCGATTTGTGTTGCCTCTGGTAATTATACTCGCAGTATTGATCATGGCTATTCTTAGCGCGGCTGTCGCCTTGGGCTAATGAAATGAAAGCGCGTCATCACAGGAATATTTTATAACATGGCCGCCGCCGCACGTAGCCTGGGTTTGTGGGGTTGTGCAGCTCTTGTGATTGGCAACATGATTGGGTCAGGTATCTTTCTGTTACCCGCAACACTAGCGCCCTTTGGTTCTCTTTCAATTATTGGCTGGATCGCTACCTCTGCCGGTGCAATTTGCCTGGCTCTTGTGTTTGGACGGCTGGCCAGAAACTGTACTCGTACGGGCGGTCCGTACGCGTATACACGCGAGGGATACGGTGATTTCGCAGGTTTTATCGTTGCATGGGGGTACTGGATTGCTTTGTGGTCAGGTAACGCTGCTGTGGCGGTTGCTTTCGTCAGTTATGCTGCTTATTTTTTCCCGATGCTGGCTAGTAATAATGTTGCCGGGCTCACTCTGGCTCTGTTCGCTATCTGGGCGGTAACCATTGTAAACATACGGGGGGTGCAGGGCGCAGGACGGTTGCAGATAATCACAACCGTTCTTAAAATATTTCCGCTATTGTTGATTGTACTTTTAGGATTTAGGTACTTTGATTCTTCCGGTTTGACTCCCATTAATCCCACGAATCAGTCTAGTCTTAGTGGTATTGTGGCTTGTGCGGCGTTGACTCTTTGGGCGTTTATAGGGTTGGAGTCGGCGACAGTTCCGGCTGGTGATGTCGTGAACCCCTCTAAAACCATACCAGTTGCGACGATCGTTGGTGTGGCTTTCAGTGCAGTAATATACATCGCCGTTACTGTCAGCGTTTTTAGCATTATGTCGCCACACGACCTGGCGCATTCGACAGCGCCGCTGGCAGATGCTGCCAGCTTGAAGCTCGGTGCTATTGGTGGTGCCGTGATCGCGGTGGGGGCGTGTATTTCAACATTTGGTACGCTTAACGGCTTTACTTTGTTGTCTGGTCAGGTCCCCTATGGTGCAGCACAAGACGGGATTTTCCCAAGGTGGTTCGATCACACTTCAACGCACGGCACGCCGACACGTGCACTAGTTGTATCAAATATTCTAGCCAGTCTGCTCATCGCAATGAACTTCACCAAGGGACTGGTTGATCAGTTTACGTTCATCATTTTGCTTGCAACACTTGCAACACTGGTGCCCTATTTGTTTTGTGCATTGGCCGAGATCATGATTTGGCTACGTAGCGGTGGCGACAAACTCACCAAGCCGGGAATGCCTGCAATTATCCTTGGGGGGCTCGCATTTTTCTATTCGTTATGGGCTATTTACGGTGCAGGCAAAGAAGTCGTATTTTATGGATTCTTGTTGCTACTTTTGGGAATTCCAATTCACGTAGCGATAAAATGGTTTTCTCGTAAGAACACATTGGCAAAATTATGATTATTTATATACAAGTACGGAGATATTTTTATGACTGAATTTGGCGTTCACTCTGAAATAGGGAAATTGCGTAAAGTAATGGTGTGTCAACCGGGGCTTGCACATGCTCGCTTAACCCCTGCTAACGCCGCTGAGCTTTTATACGATGATGTGATGTGGGTGCATCAGGCTCGGGTAGATCATGCAGACTTTCAAGCCAAGATGGATGGGCGCGATGTCGAAGTTATAGAGTTTCACCAGCTATTGCTGGATACGGTTGCGATACCTGAAGCTCGTTCTTGGATTCTCGACCGACGTATTATCCAGAACAATGTTGGAGTCGGTATGCTCGATGAATTGCGCTGCTGGCTTGACGAGATGCCGTCCAAGGAACTGGCTATTTTTCTAATCGGTGGTATAGCGGTACAAGATCTACCCTTTGCGCCAAAGGGAATGTTTGGCAGTTATCTAGGGCTTGATGGTTTTGTTATTCCTCCACTTCCCAATACTCAGTTCACACGCGATAATAGTTGTTGGATCTATGGTGGTGTGACACTAAACCCTATGTATTGGCCTGCACGTCGACCAGAAACATTATTAGTGACGGCAATTTACAAGTTCCATCCCGAATTTGTCGACGGAGATTTTAAGGTGTGGTGGGGCGATCCAGATATTGATCATGGCCCGGCTACTGTCGAAGGAGGAGATGTTATGCCATGGGGTAACGGCAGCGTTCTTATAGGAATGGGAGAGCGTACTACACCTCAGGCAGTTGGCCAGATTGCAAAATCGTTATTCGCAAACGGTGTGGCGGAACGGGTGGTGGCTTGTCAAATGCCGCGTACTCGGGCAGCAATGCATCTCGATACAGTTTTTTCTCACTGCGACAGAGATGTAGTCACTGCTTATGTAGCGGTCTGTGACGAAATAGAGTGCTATAGCCTGCGACCGGGGGATAAGCCCGGTGAGATCGATTTCAGGAAGGAAGGAAAACATCTCTTTGAAATTGCGGCGGAGTGTTTGGGTGTGAAGAAGCTCAATGTTGTTCAAACGGGTGGTGATGATTATCAAAAAGAACGTGAGCAATGGGATGACGGCAACAACGTTGTGGCTTTGGAGCCAGGAGTCGTGGTTGCCTATGATCGCAACACTTATACCAATACTTTGCTTCGAAAGGCGGGTGTTGAGGTCATCACCATTCCCGGTGCGGAGCTAGGTCGAGGACGTGGGGGGGGGCATTGTATGACGTGCCCAATCTGGCGTGATCCGGTGGATTATTGAACCAACGGTCGTAGCTCAATAGGGGATTTAACAAACAACTTGGAGTCACAAAATGGCATTTAATCTTAAAAGTCGCAATTTCCTTAAAATACTCGATTTTGATCAACGTGAAATGCTTTACCTGCTTGACCTTTCCCGAGATCTGAAGCGTGCAAAATATGCAGGCACAGAACAGCAACACCTACAAGGTAAAAATATATGTTTGATTTTTGAAAAATCATCTACGCGCACCATGTGTGCATTCGAGGTAGCAGCATTTGACCAGGGAGCTCAGGTCACATATTTAGGGCCTTCTGGTTCGCAGATTGGTCATAAAGAATCTATGAAAGACACCGCCAGAGTCTTGGGTAGAATGTTTGACGCGATTGAATACCGCGGGTTTGGACAAGATATTGTTGAAGAGCTTGGAGTCTACGCCGGTGTGCCTGTGTATAACGGACTAACGGATGAATTTCATCCTACACAAATGCTTGCGGATGTCCTCACTATGCGTGAGCACTGCGAGAAACCTTTAAGCGATATTTCTTACGCCTATGTTGGCGATGGTCGATCAAATATGGGGCACTCACTCATGATAGTAGGCTGCGTCATGGGTATGGATGTACGAATTGCTGCGCCTAAATCTTTGTGGCCGAACAAGGAATTTTTGGAGCCCGCTCGGGAATTGGCTGAGAAATACGGCGCAAATTTGACCATCACCGAAGACCCGCAAGAAGCAGTCAAAGGTGCTGATTTTATTCACACAGATGTATGGGTATCAATGGGTGAAGCTGCAGAGGTTTGGGAAGAGCGTATCAAGTTGTTATCACCTTATTGTGTTGATAAAGCATTAATTCAGTCTACAGGACTTCGTACTACCAAGTTTATGCACTGTTTGCCCGCTTTTCACAATACAGAAACGATAATAGGTAAAGATATCGCCAATAAATTCGGCATTACCGAAATGGAGGTAACAGAGGAGGTTTTTGAATCACCTGCCGGAATTCAGTTTGAGCAAGCAGAAAACCGTCTGCACACTATTAAAGCGATTCTGGTCGCCACTTTGGGGAACTAGGCTATGAGAATTGTTGTCGCCCTGGGGGGTAACGCACTACTTCGGCGTGGTCAACCACTGACCGCCCAAGCGCAGCGTGAGAATGTCAGAGAAGCGGCCAGGGCGCTCGCGCCCATCGCAGAAGGCAATGAACTTGTCATAACGCATGGCAATGGTCCTCAGGTTGGTTTGCTCGCACTGCAAGGTGCAGCCTATAAGCCTGATGAATTGTTTCCTCTGGATATTTTAGGTGCAGAAACCGAGGGCATGATTGGTTATATGATTGAGCAAGAATTGGGAAATTTGTTGCCATTTGAACGCCCATTCGCATGCCTGCTTACCATGATAGAAATTGATCCGAGCGACGCCGCTTTTAAGAATCCCACTAAGTTTATTGGCCCGGTCTATGAGAAGGCTGAGGCTCAACGCCTGGCTTCGGAAAATGACTGGAGTATTAAACAGGATGGCGATAAATGGCGAAGGGTTGTACCGTCTCCGATGCCCAAGCATATATTCGAGTCGCGCCCGATTCAATGGTTGCTGGAAAAGGATACCGTCGTCATTTGCGCAGGGGGGGGAGGGATTCCCACAATGTATGATGCGGAAAATAATCTACAAGGCATCGAAGCCGTTATTGATAAAGATTTCGCTAGTGAGCTACTAGCACGTGAATTAAAGGCAGATTTATACATCATGGCAACTGATGCGGATGGAGTCTATCTGGACTACGGTAAACCAAATGCCCGACGAATAAAACAAGCCGGTTTGAGTGAGATAGGTAAGTATGAGTTTCCAGCAGGCTCGATGGGGCCAAAGGTGGAAGCGGCCTGTATGTTTGCAAAGCTTACGGGAAAGTCAGCCGCTATTGGCGGACTTTCCGATCTCCCCGGAATCATCAACGGTGATGCTGGTACAACAATTAGTGCTAATATTTCAGGAATTGAGTTTCACACCTGAGCGTTACGAACGAAAGTATGGTACCGACAATTCAATTCAATTCAAATTGCTAGGAGACCTTGTGAAAAGACTACCACCGACTGCAACTTCCCCTGTTCATTTTCTCGGTGCCAGCACTATCGTATGTAGATAGCAGTACATTGATCGGCAGTGTGCGAATAGGGATTACACGTGAAAATTATGAGAGTACGCCAAACGATTGCTATCATCCTAGTGTTTGGTTTTAGTATCGTAAGCGTGAGGGCAGATGGTAAAGCTGATGCCGTCGAGCAGGCAAAGCCCGGTGCGGGGCTGACCATCTATATGAATCTTAGTATGCTGGGACGGAAGAGTCGTGCTGCGAAACGAATGACTGAGCTTCACCAGAAATACTACTCGAAAGGATGGTCCGTAGTTGACGTTGATCCGTATTTAGAAAATGGTGACTTGCAGGGGTTCTTTATTACCTATGTGGGACGCAAGTGAGTTTACAAAATCTCGATAGATGCCCTATTGATTAGTAATGATTGGCGGGTGGAAAGAAAGATTTGGCTGCAAATGCCTTTAAAGTCACCAAGCAATAGGGTAATTAAAAAATTGTCACAATCGAATAACCAAGAAAATATCTGACACATACGTTGGATTATTCCAATTCAATTTGTGGGTCGATGTGGGGGAGGATTTTTAATTTAAATCAATAAGTGGCGCTAGGGCGTAGCTTCGTAGCTTCGAATTCAATTACCTCGTAAGAACGACATATCTTCGAATATCAATATGTCGATTTTGTTCCTTTTCTGTTCCTGTTGTTTTTTTTCTATAGCCTTGTGAAAGTATTGTCATCTGCTTGTTCTTTAATTTTACAATCTTTGTAATTGGATCGTTTACTGATGAAAAAATGATTGTCACGTATTCCCATTTTTTCTCCAACAGAATATTAGTTTGGGGAACATCGGGGTATGGGGAAGATAAAATTCCGGTGAATTCACGCTTGGGTAATCCATCTTCTCACTCCCTCCGCTTTCGGAAGAATATTCCGGGAAAGTTGATCTCGATACGATATACGTTTGTAAAAAGCAGTTGTTATCTCAATTCACTTGAAAGATTGGCAGCTTGTTTTATTACCATTGTTGTTAAGGAGTTTATATGCAAAAACTTACGAAGACATTGCTCCACCCAACTGATTTTTCTGTCGGAAGTGAGGTGGCCTTCAAGCATGCACTTAGCATGGCAATTGCCAAGAAGGGCAGTCTGAATATCCTTCATGTTGGAGATCTTGGAAGTGGTACCCATTGGCAAGATTTTCCAGGTATCCGTGAAACGCTCAATAAGTGGGGCTTGCTGGATAGCGATGCCAAAAGAACTGAGGTATTTGAGAGATTGGGTATCAAGGTGGAAAAAGTCGAAACGCATACCCGCTCGGTTGTTGGCGGCATTGCTAATTTTGGATTAATACACAAACACGAAATTGATATGCTAGTGCTTTCAACTGCTGGTAGAGAGGGCATTCCAAGGTGGTTGGAACCGTCGAAAGCTGAGCGTGTTGCTCGGGATATCCGAGTACCTGCTCTATTTGTACCTAGACAAAGCCAGATGATTCATCCTACTGATGGACATATGAACTTAGCTAATATTCTTATACCCATTGATCATTCGCCAGATCCACAGTACGCAATTGACTATGCGGTCAAATTACTTCAAGAGATGAATGTCACTGGTTGCAACCTACAACTGCTCCATGTCGGTAAGGATATTTCTTTCCCAAATGTCGAGATGCCAACTTCTGACAATATCGGCTGCGAAAAAATATCGCTAACTGGTGACACAGTCCATGCGATTCTCTCTACAGCTCTTAATCAAAAGTCCTCGCTAATTATTATGGCTACTCATGGGCATGATGGATTTTTGGATGCACTGCGAGGTAGTACAAGCGAGAGAGTATTGCGGGATGCCGTTTGCCCTGTCTTAGCATTGCCCGTATAGCCACAATCTAAGGGACGTTGGCGATTAGCATGAAATGTCAGGAAATGCTATCTCTAGTGATCCGGTGGAGTATTGACCCGCCTTTTTAATATAGTCGATCAATGGCGGAAAAAGAGGCGCTCGCTAAAAGCAAAAAATGAATAGACACTACATTTTCATAGTATTGATATTTCACCTTTCAGTGGGAACTGCTCAGGAGCACCATAGTCAATGTTCTAGAATCAATGAAAGTGCTGAAAGGCTGGGTTGTTACGACTCTGTTTCGAACAAACTGAGTAGTAGCAATGAACTACAAAAAACTCAAGTATCTCCAATTCTCGCACGTGCTACGGAAGAACATGAACACCAACTTAGGTGGTTTTCCATTACACCTCATAAGGTGAACTATCTCCTCCCAATCACCAACAACGAATCCTCTGATTTTTCACCGTATGGTGATTTCGGAAAGCTTTTTAGTGATACAGAAATCAAATTTCAATTGAGCTTGAAAACTCGTGTATGGTCAGATTTATGGAAAAACTCTTCTCTATGGATTGCTTATACGCAACAATCTTATTGGCAGCTGTATAGCGACGATAAAGCATCCGCCCCATTCCGGGAGACTAACCATGAGCCTGAATTGATATGGCAGTTTCCATTGCAGTTTACAGCTTTTGGTTTTAATGCACGTGTGGCGTCGCTCTCATTCAATCATCAATCCAATGGTCAACCTAATCCACTGTCACGTAGTTGGAATAGAATCACAGGGGAAATAGCATTCGATCGAAATAATTACGTCCTATCCGCAAAAACATGGACACGAATCGACGGATCAAAGAATGATGACAATCCTGCTATTACTGACTATGCTGGGCGGATTGAATTTGGACTTGCTTACAAAAGTGGCAATCACACGCTAGCTATTGGCCTTAAAAACAACCTCGACAACGAGAACCGTAGTGGTGTAGAGGTTAATTGGCTGTTCCCACTAGCAAGCCATCTGCGAGGTTTCGTACAAATATATTCGGGCTATGGCGAAAGCCTCATAAATATCGAGGACTATTCCAACAGAATAGGTGTTGGAGTCGCACTTACGGATTGGCTGTAAAGCCATTCCGAATTCTTTCGGATATTCCTGTTTGTTCAATCGATACCGTTCATTTGCAGCATGATTATAAAGTTGATAAACAATGCATGAATTGAAAGCAAATGCTTTTTTGAGCTACACCATCGGTATTCTGATTTTCTTTATAGGTGTGAAACTAAACAGCCAATTTACTTTACTGCGTAAATATCATATTCCGGAGCCAGTGACTGGTGGTCTACTGGCAGCGTTTTGTATTCTTTTTATTTACCAATACACCGGCGTAACTGTTAGCTTTGACCTGCACACTCGTGACATCCTGTTGGTGTATTTTTTTACTTGCATCGGAATCAACGCTAGATTTTCTGATCTAATCAGTGGTGGTAAGCCGCTCCTGATTCTTTTAGCGCTAACTCTGGCTTTTATCATAATTCAGGATGTAGTTGGATTAACTGGCGCAGCACTCGTAGGAGCTGATTCTGCTGTCGGTGTAATGGCAGGGTCTGCATCACTAATCGGCGGTCATGGCACCGCAATCGCGTGGGCACCAGATGCAAGAAATGCTGGCCTCGATAACGCACTTGAGATTGGTATAGCATCAGCTACACTCGGCCTTGTTATCGCAAGCCTAATTGGCGGTCCAATAGCGAGTTTACTTATTAAACGTTACAGGCTCTGCGCTAATCTGGATGAAGCGCCAGTTGTGGGAATAGCCTTTGATGACCAAGCTAGTGAGTCTATTGATCATCTGAA
Organism: uncultured Saprospiraceae bacterium; assembly: GCA_937924035.1. Taxonomy (GTDB): domain Bacteria; phylum Bacteroidota; class Bacteroidia; order Chitinophagales; family Saprospiraceae; genus CALDTK01. The sequence continues at coordinate 58,863 of CALDTK010000083.1, forward strand.
CATTATGTCCGTAATCCTTGTGATTCATATCGCAATGATCTTTGGTTACATTCTTAATGAGTCACTAACCAGCTTCGGGTTTAAGCTTCCACTCTTTGTATCATGTTTGTTGACTGCCATTGTTATGTCTAACGTAATTCCGCCGATTTTTCCACGTATGCAGTGGCCGGCTCGAACAGTCGCACTTGCACTCGTTTCTGATTTTTCCCTTGGACTTTTCCTTGCAATGTCGCTAATGAGTATGCAGCTGTGGACAATTGCCGAGCTTGCTGGCCCATTGTTTGTGATTCTTGCCATGCAAACCTTCGCAGCGATTGCTTTTATATTTTTCCTTGTCTTCCCATTAATGGGAGGCAACTACCAAGCGGCGGTTCTTAGCGCTGGTTTTGGTGGGTTTTCAATGGGTGCTACGCCGACTGCAATCGCTAATATGACCGCCGTGACGAAAACCCACGGTCCAGCTCCTACTGCGTTTATTATTTTGCCACTAGTAGCGGCATTCTTTGTCGATATTGCTAACGCTTTTGTTATACGAGCTGCATTAGCATGGTAGCGATTGTCCCAGGAAGATATTCATGTTAAGCAGTAATCTGTTAACTGGTACAGTTATTGTAATTGTCTGCGTCATGTTCCATGTCGCCGCATTGGTTAAACTGGCGGTATTGGTCCGCGTGATTGACAACAAAGTCAACATCAGTAGTACAACCAATAACGCAATGTTTCTGATGGCTATTGCCGTGCTGTTCATTTTAGTCATACACACAATCGAGGCCTGGGCCTGGGGCGTCATTTATATCGTGATCGGAGAATTCAGTAATATCGAAGATGCACTGTACTATTCCGTGGTTACCTCAACAACCTTAGGATACGGTGACATAACCTTATCTGGCCGCTGGCGCTTGTTAAGTAGCTTCGAAGCAATGGGAGGGTTAATACTTTTTTCTGCTAGCACGGCGTTCCTGCTTGGCTTGATGCGCAATGTATTCGAAGAAATTAACGAGCAATCTGACTAATTGTCATTGGCACAGGGTGATTGGTCATTGGCGCTGATTGATTACCTCTATTAGTAGCGAGTCTCTATTATTCGATATATGAAAATTCACAAAGTTGACCGCATATATTTAATCAAATCTGCCGCTCGAATGTGGCCCTCATGAAACGGTATCTCATTCGGATATCCATATTCAACTTGACTCTCATATTGGGTGCTTGCGCATTCGGTGATTATGAGTCAGCGCGAAACAATGTGGAGGAGGGCGAGGCAATCGCGACCGACTTGCGTGAATGTAGATCGATGTTACATCGAGCAAACCTTGATCAATCAGATCCTATTCAACCAGGTAGTTTAAAATTGCTAAATTGGAATATTAGTAAAGGGTCAAAAGAATTCTGGCAAAAGGATCTACGCAGCATGTCAATTGATAAGGATTTTGTGATACTCCAAGAAGCCGTGCTTGATTCTGGCATCAAGCTTCAAGTCAAAGAACTCATGCATGAGTCATTTAGCCCAGGGTACACAACCGCGTCAAAAACAACTGGTGTGCTCACCTACAGCAAACGCAAACCGCTCAGTGAATGTCGATTGTCGGTACTCGAGCCTTGGTTAAGAACCCCTAAAGCGACTAATATTACGCAATTTTCCATTGAGGGCCGACACGAAACGCTTCTTGTGATTAACGTACACGTTGTTAATTTTAGCATCGGGTTGATCAGGTTTCGCGACCAAATGGAGCAGATCCGACAAGTACTAATGGATCACAGTGGCCCGGCAATTTTGGCTGGTGATTTTAATACCTGGCGCAGTAAGCGTATGGAGGTCGTCAATGACATTGCTGGGAGATTCGCATTTGTTGCAGTTCAACTGCAACTAGACAATCGAAAGAAATTTAATGGCCATGCATTGGACCATGTATTTGTTCGGGGGCTTTCTGTACATAATAGCGAGGTAAAATCAGTGATATCATCTGATCACAATCCAATAGCCGTTGAACTTCGATTATAAGACAATATCTATTCATAGCAGGACAGGTAGGAACCAACTACTGCAGTAGGTGATGATGCTGTGAAGATCGATTTTTTACTAGTATCTGTGGGTAGACATTTTGGGTCTCGATAGGAGACTGTATTTTAAATTGTGTAAATAGCCCGTGATTCATTTTATCCTACAGAGGACAGAATTATGGAAACACACGTGGACGAAGAAGCAATACGTCAGCTAGCTAAAAGCTAACAAAGAAGCTAGCCAAAGATATTAAAACTGAATCTGATCTAGGCGATTTCTCAAAATTGCTTTGGAAGATCGTGGTAGAAACCGCACTGGATGCCGAACTCACGGACCATCTGGGCTACGACAAGAGCGACACCAAAGGCAATGGCTCTGGTAACAGTCGCACGGTAAATCCCGAAAACGCCTCAAAGGCGATCACGGTGATATTGATCTAGACATTCCCAGGGATCGTGAAGGTACATTTGAGCCGCAGATACTGAAAAAAGGTCAGTTACGGCTGACACAAAGTAGGCGCCGAAGAATCAGATTGTATTGCCTCTCAAGAACAGTCTGCGTTACGTTTCATATTCCAAGGTAGCAACGCCTCATAGCCCTCAACCGAATCTACAGTCGCAATCCGACTAACAAGAATATGCATGTAGTCATACGGATCGACCGATCGACCGAAGAAATCAGTACACCTCCTAAAATCACTAGCGTTTGTAGAGCGTAATGAGAACGTGATATTTCTGGGTCGGAGTGGTGTGGGCAAAACCCACCTGGCAATAGCATTAGGATATCTGGCTACCCAGTCAGGATTGAAGGTACGGTTCATTGCTGCGGCAGACATGGTACTGCAATTAGAGAAAGCACAAACCCACGGTCGATTGGATACGTTTATTAAACGTTCATTGCTGAGTCCGAGCATTTTAATAATTGACGAGATTGGCTATCTGCCATTGCGGCGCAATCAAGCCAGTCTGTTTTTCCAAGTCATTGATAAACGATATGAACACAGTTCAATTATTCTTACTCCAACCTCTCGTTTGGACAGTGGGACACCACTTTCTCAGGAAATGCTGCTCTGACTGCAGCCATGTTGGACCGACTTCCTCATCATGCACATGAGGTGCAAATTAAAGGAGAAAGTTACAGACTGAAAGAGCAAAGAAAGGCTGGACTATTACCACCGAAGAGCGAAGAAATTGATGAAAAATAGAATAGAAATCTAAAGATTAGTCACTGCAGGTGGGTCAACTTTATGTTGCAGGATTTCCCGCCAAGTGGATCACTTTTATGTTGCCGTTGACAACAGCAGTGTTCGGTCTTTCGTTGTTATATGTCCAGAGCCATTCTGTGGCTAGTATTTGCGCGTGTTCAACGCTGTTAAAGTCGTGCATATCCAACTACTCATGTCGAACCGTTCTGTTGTATCTTTCAACATAAGCATTCTGGGTGGGTTTGCCTGGCTGAATATACATCAGCGTGATTCGGTTGTCGTTTGCCCAGTCGATTAGCGGTTGCGAAATATACTCTGGACCGTTATCACATCGCAGTGAGTGAGGCTTGCCTCGCCATTCAATAATTTGATTTAGAGCCCGAATCACTCGCTCACTGGGCAGCGATAATCCACCTCAATGCCTAGACCTTCACGGCTGTAGTCATCCAATACGTTGAACGTTCTCAGTGTTCTGCCATCAGCCAGTGAATCTGACATGAAGTCCATTGACCAGACCTGATTGATCGCAGTGGCAGTGCCGAGTTGACCAGGCCGTTCACATTGTAATCGGCGCTTGGGTTTAATTCGCTAGTTCAGCTCTAGCTCCCGGTAAATACGATACACACGCTTGTGATTCCACTTGAATCCCTTGGCGTTTCGTAGATAGAAAAAGCAAAGCTTAAAACCCCAGCGCTTGTAGGTATCTGTGAGTTTCAGCAACCACTGTGCAATTAACGCATTCTCATCGCTGAGCTTTTCTTTGTATCGATAGCAGCTCTCACTGATACAAAAACAATCACACGCCGCCCGAATGCTAATGCCGTGGTGAGCAACAGCCTCCTTGGCCATCTAACTGTTATTGTAAGAAAAGAAAGCATTGTCCTCAATGCTTTCTTTGATTGTCTGTATGCCTTTAAAACGTCGTAGCTGCGATGGGTCGTTTTTTAGCACAGTCTCTGATAAGCATGACTCTCTTACACATTTGCCTTGAGGTTCTATAATTTCGTCTAAGGTTTGCTCCCGTCATCAATGAATTCATTCTTGCAATACTCGGCTGTGGTTTTTTCATTGCAATAAACATTGTCCAGGAAAGACCTTGCAGCTACTCTTAATAATCCGACTTCTTTACCTGACAAGACGCGTTGGTGACTTAGATCGATGAGACTGATCAATTCGCGTGAGGTTTTTTCGAATTGTTTTTTCCTCTTCTTATCTTTAGAGCTAAACGCAGCTACATCCTTCTTAAGATCATTGAGTAGCTGACCAGTATAACGATGCAAGACGGTCGTAATATTCCGGTTTGGTTTCGTAGATTCTTGAAAGAGATACTGTAAATTGGTCTCTTGGGATTTCTTTTCTTCCGGCCCTTTACCCAGAAAAGGAAAGTATTGGCGATAATCCAGCGAAAACGCGATTTTTTTGTTTGCTACGGCATCGCATTCCTTGTTATTCCATTGAGCAAGCACATCAAGAAACGCCGTCGCTTTTTGCGAAACTTTTTTAACTTTGGGTTTTAATAACTTTGTCTCCTTAAACAGAACTACCTCATCGTATCCAAATTGGGCAGCGTCCGGTTTAGTGGGTATTACAAAGCGATCGAGAGGTTTATACTTCTTATTTTTTGCAGTGAGCTTGTTGAAGGTGTGGCTTACTTTTAATGCTCGCATAAGCTTTTCTTCAGGAATTACCTTATTACCTGTTCCCATTAATGTGCGGTCGCTTGGGTATTGCCTTACAAATGCGGCATTGGTAAGTAATTGTACCTGACCAAACGGCAGCTTCCGGCGTGCGATTGTACCCTTTATATCACTACCAAGTATTGACCCCAGATGGTTAGACATAAATCTAGCGCTTGCTACATTTGCTGGTACTTTTTTCCTCCCTGCGCCAACTCCTGAAATATTCTTAAGTTCCATCTCGTAGATCTTTTTTTGCTGATCGTCGAGAATATTGCTTGAGATCATTGTATCAATCATTTTCTCAGGCCAAAACTCATAACCATAAATGAAATCAGGAGTCACAGATGATTTGATTTCGTAGGAATAGAATTTGGGTTGCAAAGTATTATCAAGTATATTATGTCTAAAATTCTCTGCTTGCAGGGCTTTCGGAAAATTGTACTGGCCGACGACGTGAACCGACGGATAAAATTCGCGGGTTCCGAAGAATGAAGGTAAACGCAACTCTTTCATTTTAAATGACCCGTGAGCGGTGCCATGATACAAGCGACGAAAATCTGTCCAGCGCGCAAGCATCAGACCGTAAGGAAAGCTGTCTCGATAACGCGGGTCGAGTTCTGCCCCGAGCCGACAGTCATGTAGCCGTGGCCCGGTTGTCGAAATCATTGCCAGGTATTGTGCAACAGGGTGTTTATCAGTAAAAAATCCGTGTTTAACTTCGGATGCGCTAGATTCTTCTGTTATTCCAATTGCAATAGCAAAAGACAATGCAGCTGACATATTAATCAAAGTGCTATTAACGCATCGCCTGTTAGTTTTGTTTTGTCCGTTCAGCATGAATCTCTCCTCTACACCTTGTCTTGCGTTAATGTGTCTATGCTCTTATCCAGTCTCATTTTTAGAAGATTTACAATGGATTCGGAGTCTTCGCCAATAAATTCGACTAAATCTGAAGGTTTCTTTGTTTTGTTATTCTTGAATCTGGTGCGTACTGCTTTCCAATAATTCTTTTCATAAGAAGTAGCGATAGTTTGCAACTTTCGCCAATCGGTTCTTTCTTTTAGCTCTTTGAGAAACTCTAGTTTTCTCTCATTGCTGATCGAGCCAAGTGTTCGAGCGAGTATTCCTCTTCCTTTACCCAGCAGAATCTGCTCCCACTCTTCATGTTCTTTAAAAAACTCAGAAAACGTTTCTCCATGATCAATTTTTACTCCTCTGAAATTCTTGTTTTCTGTATCTAGATAATAACCGTAGTGTTCTGGCTTATTGTCATTTTCCCCCAACAGCAATGCAATCAACATCGGCTGCCAGGTTTCTTCATTAATGTAGGATTCGGTGGCATCCGAGACGTACTGTGAATCTCTAAACCCACTCAAAACTCGAGACGCGACAAGATATTCCTGATCACGAGCTAACCAGTGTTTGCTTTTTTTAGCATCAACTAGTAGTGTTTCTGGTGACATGCCAGGCAGTAATTGTAAATAGATCTCTGCGGCGAGTACCTCTCGCACAGGATATATTGAGCGTAAATCCTGTGTTTTCACACTACTGCGGATAGAGCCATATACTCCACCTTGTTTTACTAAATAGTAGCTTTTTTGTGAAGGCAGGTAGAACATCATTTTTGCCTTATGTCCACCAAACGTCGGTTGATTCTTAACCTCTTTAAATCTGTCGAAATTAATTGGATCAGCAACTAAGGTGCTGCTGGCGAGAATAAGAACCGCTGCAAACACACTCATCAGACGTGCTTTGAAGTGCGTTTTGCATATATTGATATAATATTCCCTTAAATTATCCTTGTATTTTTTTAACATGGACTTCTCCTTTTGTCCTCGTTTAACTGTGCGCGGGCATACTATTGCCAACTCTCGTTTTAATTCGACTTGCAGCTGTTAACTTCTTCTACTCAGATCCTATTCAACATATATAAATCCATACAAACCATCTTCAGCCAACTTCCATACCTCTCCTCCATCGAGACTGTAGTTGATTCCAGACTCTAATCTTTCCCCGGCGTATCTTGTAGCCATTGTGACGGAAGACTGAGGATTGTCGTTACTCAATACAACAAAATAGCGCCCTATTCTTTCGTCTGAATACGCAAGCTGCACGCGTACTTGAGCACCATTTTCACGTAACATTGAGGGACTACCCATTACGGTAACATCTATCTCCTTTCTACTCTTGGTCACTACATCAAAATCGACGTCAGTCTTAATGATGGTGTGGATGTTCACAGGCTCATTGGTACTGTTATGCACTTTATCGCCCCTCAGCCAACCACCGATGTCCACAAGAATTGGAAGACCATGGCCTTTCAAATGTAGATCGATTAGTTCAAAGCTATCGATTTCTGCGGCACAAAAACTAGCATGCAAATCGCCCAAAATAGTTTTACCTAGTGATTTTATTCTCAGGCTTTGTATTTTCTCTGCTCCACCTCCGTTCTCATATAATTGAAATCTCTGAGGGCCGCGTGGCAATCCGCTAACTACTGTTATATCTTCCAGATTGTTCAGTTGGAAGATATTATCAATACTCAATAACAACAAATTGGATTGTAGCTCTGTTAACTGTACCGGTTCCATCTCTTGCACTTGCATCGAAAAACACAGCATGTTGTTCGCAGATTGAAACTGTAGCGGTCTAATATTACGACTAGACCAAACTGCCGAATTCAAACTAATATGAATAAGCTCGGAACCGGGTGCATACGCAATAGAATAATCCTTCCCTTCAAACCTAAAAGGAAACTGAAATACCAGGCTGGAGATGTTACGTTGTGTATCCACTAATCCATCATGGATGGTTCTGTCAGTCAGGTCGTCACTAAGCTGAGAAATAAATATTTTTGCAAGGGTTATGTCTGAATCAACCCGTGTGTAGTTCAACAATTGAGTCGCATCCCCAATTGCCTGTTTCGTATTTCTCTGTATAGATCTCACCCGGTCAATTAGGCTATCAACCAGAGCTGACATAAAATTTATTTCCATATTCCGAAGATCAAATACAATACCCGATACGGCATGTTCGTCTAGGTTCAACTTTCCATTTTTACTCTTAACAATAAAAGGAACGTACATCATTCCATCGCTTAACTGAATTTCATCTATGGTATTATTCGTTAGATGGGCTTTTAATATTTCGGAATCTCTAAAAGATAGGTTGAGATCCAAAATATGATCATATTCGTGCGACCAACGCGTCCCAAGAGCGACCTTGATTTTTGCTGCTATTTCGATTTTCTGCTTGTTGTTAATTCGGAGCTTGTAACTACGACGAATAGATCGGTCATCGTCATTCGAATTAATTAGTATTGCATTGTTCTCTTCGATAGAAGCAGTCCACGCCTTTTTACTGGTTGTATGTTGAGAATTGTGAAATTCTGACAAGCTCGCTTCACGAAATATATTTTCGGTAGTGTCAAATTTTAGAAATAGTGTTTTTCTTCCACGTATACTGTTTTCCGTGTAAGTAACTTTTAATGAGTCCCTTTGTAATTCCAGCTCTGACACATCGGCCGCCTGCCCTCGAATCGTCAACACTTCCCGCGAGTGACGTTCCCCGTTGTGGAAGCTGACTTCGATTAACCTCACGCCGGGCAATGGCGCTTTTGGGATTTTCATCCGACTGAATCTATTTTTCGCTGTTTGTTCCACATACAAAAATGAGTGGTTCGACGTCAGGACAACCTGGGGATGAAGAAAGGTACTGTTGCGTATTGTAAGATCGGTTAATCTTTCATCGGTACGTACATTTGTCCTTATGACATGCGCGTATTCACGGGGTTTAATTTCAATCAAGTGGTTAGGGCTGACTGCTTCAACATGATTGGCTTTAATCAAGATTACAAAAGATACAAAAATAGCTAGCTTATAAAGTACGAATAATTTGCTCATAGCCCGATATCCTCAGGCATTATGAAGTGGTAGTGTGATCTGAGCGACGCGGCAGTTTCTTTCCAATCTGGATTTTTCAATGGGCTGTATTTGTTGTTCTCCCAATAGCCTATCAGCTTTATACGGACCAGAATATTCTCCTTGTCCATGCTGGCGACAGTTACTGCCTGTGATGAGCTGGAATTCGTATTTACTGTAAAACTTCCAACATCAATCACTCCGGTTTTTGTAGATAACTCATAGAAGGCCAATACTTTATCAATACTGTTTTCACTCCAATCTCCCCATGGTATAAACTCCATGTTTAATTTGGTTTCACGTGCCAAACCATGCCGTCTGATGGTTTTTCCCTCTACGCTTCCTAGTTCAATTTCTATTGGTATAACGGCGATTCTCTCAACTGGAGACCATTCTCGAATATGCATCTCCAATATTGACTGTCCACTAGCATTCTTTTTTTTGAGTGACACTCCTGCAGTATGGGCTTCGCTTTTTCTTGCTAGGTCATATTGGAGCAAATGCTTTCGCGCAGTAGAAAACAACGCCATGACAACTGTATCTGGATATGTTCTCAAAGTTGAATTTGGTGTCTGTTTAAGGATACCGCCTTTTAACAGTAGCCTCATTAGCGCTACTATCGATTCATCATTTCGAAGGTTGATTATTTTTGTTTTTGATAGCAGCTCGTAAAGGCGTTTTACTTCAAGGGAATAGTTACCTCTAAACTGTTCATCTATTTGAACATGGTCCCTATATACTAAGGTAGATTTCATTATTGGAACTAGTGTTTCGTTCATCTCTATTTTTGAGTTAGAGAACCTTTGATGGATGCTCCAAAGAGGATCAAGAGATTCCTTTTCCAGCATGACGTTGATATTCCATGTTCCGTAAATATCACCCGCTTCAGATATCAGTTTTGGTTCGGTCATCTTGCCAGGTACTTGAAATTCAAGACCCTTCCATAGAATTTCTGCATTTGACTGGGGTGACCCACCAGTTTGTTTCGGGTTGATGGGCTCCAGCGAGAAGGACACAAATCCACCAGTTTCAATCTTTCCGTGTTTCAAGCCGGGTACATGAGTATCCCCGGTTTCAACCAATTGGAACTTAACCAGCGAGAACTCAGATCCATCTTCGGGGTTGTAAACTCTCATACGACCTGGTACCCAATATTTACCTGTCATACCTAAGCTATCTTTGACATAGACAGCTTCCCCCGCGAACGGTCCATAGACATAATTGTTCTCAGTGATATCTGGAATCGCGTAGGCCTGACCGCAGGCCAGACAGGAGAGGAGAGCGGCGAGCAGTAGCCCCAGAATGTTTCGAAAAACAAAGTAATACACGACCAACTTCATGCTAGTTTAGTAACTAACTTTGAATCTATTAAAATAACAAAAGCTGTTCGAGCATTACCCGCTACCTGACGAGTAAGGCTACTTTGATAAAATAGGATCCGTTTCATGATAGATTCCGTATGTTATTTATGTTAGCAACGACGGAATTGTTGTGATGTTTTCGCGAACCATAATCACTACAGCGCGGATACTAATCCGCGCTGCATTCCGTTTAAAGTGCACTCAATTAAATTGACACGGTTCCTCTTCACTAAAAATCGCACATAAGTCAACCGTAACAAAACCGCCGTCTTGTAAATCTTCGTCAATCACGACATTACGTTTTCTAATTCTTTTTCCATCTTCATCGCTAAAACCAACACTCGACGCTACTAATTTTGAACTAACTACATCCGGTCCGGTCAGAATTATTGCTTGCATTGGATCCTCTGAAATCACGTAGGAATCATCAAGAGGGAGTCTGCCTAAATTCAATTTCATTGGGTTTTTAACACCAGCTACTTCCTGATGAATTTGCAAAACTACATTATTACTTCGTTTATCCCAATCGACACCCTCCTCCGGGCCAATCACCTCAATCGTAAGGCCCGCTAATTCCGGAACAACGGGCAACATCGACGCTGTAAGCGAAATGCCGGACATTAGTCTTAAATCTCCTTTTAGTGAGTAAGCGGGTGGACCTTTGTCTGCGTAAATTTTCTTCATTGTCTTTTGAACTGCACTCCACGATCCTTTGGCGGTTTTGGAGTCTGCTAGATCAAGCTCTTCTTCGAGTTGCTTCCAGGGTGCAAATGGAAGTGTCCATTTGACTTCGACATTCGGATCACCACCATTGGGGAAAGGCCCGAAATCTATTTCGTCCCCTCCTGGTGTTATCTGCTGCGGAAAGGTCTCCCGACTAACATCGGTGCCATAAGTCATCGCGACTCGCTGGGGTCTGATATCACCATCTGTTTGCTCAACAAAGAAAGGTGCCAGGTCTCCGGCAATCTCCGCTTTAACACGAGCAACGCTCCAGTCGCTGGGATTAACCTCCAATATATTGCGCTCGGGATCCGCATTAGAGATGTCTAGAACCGCATAACGAGCATCCTCCCTGTTAACTCTCGACAATGCTTTATCACTGAAGGTGATGTCACCTTTTTTCTTTTTGCTAACCGCCTTCATGGCAAATCCTACACTTACGCCGACCGGGCGGCCAAAGATTGTACCTCCATTGCCATCGGGCGCACTTCCCGCATCCGGATCAAGGCTGTCCTCAGGTGCTGGTTCCAAACCACCGAGATCAAAAGCGCTGGTTAAGATCCTGTCTACAATTTCACCGTACACAAGCTCTTTCACTTCAGGAGCAATCTCCTGTCCATCAGTGGTTACTTCTATGTTGGCATCTTGAAGTAATTCGGACTTTTTGTCCTCGTATGACGCGCTGCCACTAACAAACCAGTAGTCACCTTTGACCTCCATCTTCGATTCACTGGCTTTATAGACGTTGTCCCATTTACCAGTGACCGAGATCTTTGAATCCAAGCCATAACCGTCATAGTCGAAACTAAGCAGAACATTGATGGGCGCGTCCGGAACAGATACAGTTTTCCCGTCCTCGCTTTTTTTTGTCAATATGGTGTGGAATATGTCTGTCGCAGACTTGGAAAGAGGTTGCTGCACCGCAATAATGTCTGCTGTTACCGGCGCCGTAAATGGCCCTAGTAATACCTTTGCACCGTCCGGGCTCTGAGGATCAGTCAACTCAACTGAAAAGGAAGCCTTGTTTAACGGTAGTCGACCAATTTTAGGGTTTGAACTAATTCCTTTTTCAATTAGTTTGTTTTCGAGAATACTAAGCTCGTCACCCATCAGGCCCATTGTCAGTGTCGCCTTCAAAGTCCCGCCTTGGTACACATTTCCTTTCTCTTCGTCCTCTACCAAATCAACAAAGTTTCCGTTGTTGTAGACTAGATTGTATTTGTATACAGTGAACATTGGCCGGTTATCTTTGTCTTTTGCAAAGCGAAGGTTTGCCGGTAAGTAGTAGAATTGGTCATCATCATGTTTGGCTCGAAACAGTGTTTTGGTTGGAAAATTCTTTTGATCTAACATTGTTTCGATGTCGATAGTGTCTGTCAAAACCTTGGCGTCAGATGCCAGGCTGGCAGTGGACCAAAGCAGTACGCCAATGGCAGGCGCTACCACTTGTCTTAGTTTTTTTATGGTTTTATCTATGTGGTGCATGGTGTCTATCCTTGTAATGGTCGTGAACATCTATTCCTATTCGACGAATGCTGCCGATTACCGCAATAATTTTGTCTTTTAAGGGCATTCCAAACGAACAATCCTTCGGTTCACTTGTTTTGTCCTTCTTGGTTTTACTGCATCCTGTACTAATCCGTAAAAATATAGATCTTTACTTCGGAACCATGTCGTCTGACACAGCTACTTGAGGGTACAGGTTGAGCAGGCCGATTCTCCCTTCACCTTCCAACATCATATTATTGTTGTAATCGATCAACACGGGTGTTACCCCGCTAGCCAGTTCACCGTCTCCACGCCGGAAGTACAGATCGTTAACAATAGTGTTTTCGAAGCTATGTCCACTAGGTTTTGCCTGTACATCGAACCGATGGACTTCATATCCACCATTTGGTGAATGGAGAACCACAAAGCTGTTATTTTTTTTCTTCTCTTCAGATTCGAGTGAGTTTGTGGGGCTGCTGAAGAATGAAATGTCGGTATACAAATCCTTGCGACTGGTTGCAAACTTACGTGTTAATAACTTAGTCGGCGCAAACTGATTCGCAAAGGTTGCATCATGAGTCACCGTACCCCGATTTTCCCTGTAATCCCAAAGTTGTACTTCCTGAATAATTTTCGAATCGTCAGACTCTTTTGTCCAGATAACTCCGATACTTCTGCCATCCGGACTAAAATCGAACTCCTGTACTTCCCAGCCAGGCCTCTGAAAAGTCGTAATTAAATTACCCGTTTCAATAGGTGAGTGCACCCAATCTATGACTGTAGCACCCGGGTTATTAACTGATTCAGTACCAGAGAGTGCGAGCTTAAAGTTTTCAGGGTGCGAAATAAAAGACACATGTTCCAGGTTGTCCACAGTGTTGAGCGCATCAGTAACAGATTCGAGGGTCTCCCAGTTTTTACCTGAAACCTTACTTCTTAAGCCGGTATTGTGGAATAACATTACGCCACCGTGTCCACCGCCCATAGCCCAGCTTGTGGAGTTTGGATTTATTCGAATTTTTACAAAATCCTGCCATCCTTCTCCAAGCTTCTCATCAAATTTGCTAGTCGACATTAGAACTAAATTGATCCATTCCAATGAGCCGTTAGAGCAATTGTGCACCACACCGCAGTCTACTCGAGTATCAAACGTGGCGAAGTACAGGTCGTTTTCTTTAACCATTCCGGGTGCAGATTTATACAGAAATACAGCAGCCGCTCGCCCGCTAAGTGGTGCCTTTGATACCGTCGAAGAAGGGAGGCTGGATTGAACATACTTGATATCCATAGTGGTAATTGTTGAAGGTAAAATACCTTCATTTAACATTGGAAACTCGTGATGTTTTACGTCAAGTGCATGTTGCCCTACTGAAACTGTAGAGAACAAATTGGTTCTTGCGCCCTCGCCCCATACCACACGAGTTGCAGGAAAACTATCGGCAGGGGGTTTTGTTATTTGACTGTGATTCGAGGGTAGCCCTATTACCCGGGAGGATTTGGATCCGTTGAATGGACTCCAGGCTGAAAGATTACCATCAGGTGTCAGCATCATATAGTGGTCTAACGCAACCGGTTTTTTTCGTTTACCACCTCTGGGATACGCTTTCTTTTGAAATGGTACCGGTTGATCAACTGCTAACCAAAATTGCTCTAATAACTTGCTATATCCCTCTGACTTAGGACTGGAAACGTTTATCGCACGCAACGGTTTACTAGAGTTAGCACTCATGAGCTTCGCAGTTGCTATATAATTATCACCATCGAGGTCGAAAGAAGGAGATACTAGAAAAAGCACATGGTCTGGCGTTTCTGGTATCTGTGCCTCTGAGATAGCCATCCACGGCACCAGCGAGTTATCACTGAGTCCTAGTTCGAAAAAAACACCATCTTCCGCATAAAACTCAAGAACATTTTCTATTGTAGAGCGGTGAGGCGAACGGAGGCTAGTCTGAATCTCTGTAGGAATCAGAGACCATTTCTGCGTTTCTTCAAGCGAAAGTATTGATGTGTCTGCGAGAGAGTCGCGAACCCCAAACAACGAAGAAACGATAGCAACAAGAAAATAGTGAGATCTTAATTTCATCGGACATCCTATCCAAGAACCAAATTCCGTTTAGATGCGCTTCCTGCGCACTTCAGTGGAAGAATAGAAGAAGATTCGTATTACGCAAGAATTCAAATAGAATATTTTTCTGCGTTATTCCGCCTACCTAGAATTACGAACTAATAGGGCTGTACAACATCGTTCTGCCCGCCGAGCGCAATTGGTTGCATTAAGCTACAGACCGAGCATTAGTTCCGGACTGCGTTCAATAGCGGCCTGTAAGACTTTAGCGCTCATATATGCTGCATACTTTTGCAGATCATCGCTTTTTGCACTATTCGCCATATCGCATACAGTTTTAATTGCATAGACGATTTGATGGCTTTCACTTCTTCAGTAATTTGGCCAATGCCGCCTACATGGCGGTGAACGGGCAAGTGCTGGTGACTTATCCGCAGGTTATCCAGGCAAGTATGTCTCATGCAACTGTTCCTTGATGATCTCCTCTCTCA
>CALDTK010000084.1 GCA_937924035.1 uncultured Saprospiraceae bacterium
CTATTGTAGTCTTTTGAACTTGACATTGAGTGTACGAGGTAGTATGCAGCATCGATATCTCTTGGAATGACACGTAAGCTCTCCACAGCCAGAAGGTCGAGTTCAATAATTTCAATAAAAGGCAGTAAGGATTCAGGAGGATTAAATCTTCCTTTGTCTCTGACGCAGCAAACTACCTGGTGCCCCTCTTGAACAAGACCTGGAAGAAGTCGTTTGCCGATGTAGCCTGTGGCGCCAGTGAGAAGTATTTTCATGCGAGGAGGTATAGTTAGGGTAAGGTTACAGGGCAGTGAATGTTCAAATATTTGAAGAATAAGTTTTTATTTGTCGATTTGCCTAAGGAAATTTGAAGTTATGGTGTTCAGCTTGTTGTAGTATCAAGAGAGTTAAGCAGAAGTTAACCGGTAAGTTTTATGTCAATCATTTCTATCTTTCGTGTCCAATTATTCGAGTCTCCATGAAATTTTTTCTCCTCATTGCTGTTCTTTTCTGTTACTCTTGCCAGACTAGTGGTCAAGAATTAAAGCGCAGAGCGTTTCTAGGTGTGCAAGTTGAGGCTTCTGAGCCTGAGGGTCTGCTCGTACAGCGAGTTGTGGATAATAGCAGTGGGGCACAAATTGGTCTACAAGTAGATGATATTCTGGTAAAACTCCAAGGGAGTGAAATTTCAAGTGTTGATGCATTCATTTCAGAAGTTTCAGCTCATTTTGAAGGTGATGAGATTTCACTCGAAATTGTGCGCAATGGGGAGGACATCGAACTTACCGGAACGTTACTCGGGAGAGCGAAGGAGTTGCCTAAGTTAGGCACCATCGAATATCGTACAGTTGCCTATGAAGGCGGCAGACTGAGAAGTTTGCTAAATCTACCTCCTGGTGTTAAAAACCCTCCGGTAGTTTATTTCATTCAAGGATATTCCTGCAGGACAATTGATATTTATTGGAACGGAAAGAATCGACTACGTCAAATAGTCGATGGGCTAGTAGCAAAAGGTTTTGCCGTTTATAGAATCGAAAAGCCGGGTATGGGTGATAGTCAAACAGAAAAATCTTGCAATGAAATAGGGTATCACGAGGAGGCAGCCGCCTTTTTAGCTGGTCTCCGTGATCTCAAAACGATTGAAAAAGTAGATGAAGAACGGGTGTTTCTCTTTGGTCATAGTTTAGGAGGAGTGACTGCTCCTGTTATTGCCGCAGAAGAACAAGTGAGGGGTATTATCAACTATGGGAGTGTTACGAGTTCTTGGTTTGAATTTTTAGTCAAACGTGCACGAGAACATGGCCGGCTAAGGGGGGATGATCCTCGAGAGGTAGAGGAGTATACAAGGGAGCTTATTCCGTTTTTGCAAGACTATCTGGTGGCGAGAATGCCAGAGCATGAGTTGCAGAATAAGCATTCAGAATATCTTCAAAATTACAGTACACCTTACATGGGAAATAGGGCATATTCATTTATGCAAGAGCTTGAAGAAATTGACATAACACAATGTTTAATTAGAAGCAATGCACCTGTACTTGCGATTCATGCGGAGGCAGATTTTAACTGTGTAGACGGAGATTGGGCCAAGCACACCGAGTACGTTGTCAATAGTGTACGGCCAGGCCAAGGGCAATGGAAATTGCTTCCTGAAACTTCACACTCGTTTGCAAAAGTTGGAGACTTAGAAACTTTTATGCGTCTACGTGCAAATGGAGAAATCACAAATACTTATGTCGATTCGAACTTTAATCCTGAGTTGATAAAGATGATCGCTGAATGGATAGAAGAGGTGGAGCGCGTGTAACACCTTAATATGGATTTGTTCTTTGCGTGATTGAGATGGATAAAGGGTTTGGGTGAAGCCCCAACAGTCTAATTCATTGCAACACTATTTTCAATCCATCCTCGTACTTTGTTGGTGATACTCCAAATGCTTGTTCAAATTTGCTCGAGTTAAAGACATATGGAACCTCTAATTGCTGATGAACATCATACAATTCGCGCATGTCATTGCTAAATAGACCAATTAGTCGATAGGCCCACTTCGGGAGTACAGTCAGTTTGGGTTTGGTCTTGAGTTCGGCCGCAACATGCTGTACCCATTCTCGAGCAGTCCAAGGGTTTTTAGCTGTAGGTATGTGCCATACTTCCCCAAAAGCCTGTACCTGATTCCCAAGTAAGGCAAGGTGTGTACCTGCGTCTGGGGTAAAGGTGAAACTGTGCGGAACATCTGCGTTGATGAGCCATTGTGCACCTGAGCCTTTTTTGAGGTTTTTGAGGATTGTTTCTGCAAGCATACTGTTCTCAATGTTTGGTCCGTAGAAGTCAGCGGCGACCGCGATGGTGACTTCTACTTCACCAGCATCATGGGCTGTGAGTAAACGCTCACGAATATCTTTTCTAATGGCCCCCTTTTGAGAGGGTGGATTGAGAGGGACGTCTTCATGGAGGTCTCCATATCCTGTTGGATCATATGCATAGACATTGTCGAAGAAGACCAACTTGCACTTGGTTTTGGCGCAAGCTGAAAGGACATTTTCAATAAGAATCGGCCAATCTCTTTTCCAAACCTTGGTGGAGTAGGTAAGTCCAGCGGTGAGGTAGGCGACTTCAGCTCCTTCAATGGCACGAAAGGTTGATGTTCGGTCGAGTAAATCCGTTTTAAGGTGCTCGTAAGTAGTAGTCGTATTGCTACTAGGGATTTCGTGAATTGAACGTGAGCAGAGCCGGACGCTATCGGTATACGTAGAAAGAGCTTTTGCGAGTGGACGGGCGATGGCGCCTCCAGATCCGAGAATGACTTGCATGATTTTGCGTTTTTTGCTTCTGCAAAACTCAGGCTATGTCGATTGGCATAAGCGGACATTTGTCCATAAATGCAAAGCCAGCCTCTGAGACGATAGCTATTTGACCAGTTTGCTCCGAATGCGACTTAAGTGTCTCGGTGCTATGCCCAACATGTCGGCCATATAGTGTTGGGGTAAATGCAAGAGAAATTCCGGATAGCGATCCATCATATAGCGGTAACGCTCTTCAGCATTTCCAGAGATGAGACTCCAAACGCGGTCGTCGTAACAACCAAGTAAGTACTCGAGTGTGGCGACCCAAAAGGCTTGTAATTGGGGGTAGGTCGTTCTCATTTCAAGCCATGCTTGTTTGTCGATTTCCCATACGACACAATCTTCCGTTGCGATGATGCCATCATCCGACGGTCGGCCTAAGGTGAAGCTTGTCATGCTCGTTGTAAACTGACCTGCGAAGGCCGCCCAACGTGTCAAATTTTGATCGCCTTGTATTCTATACTGCCTTAGACTTCCAGATTCTACAAAGGCGATTCTGCGACAGGTTTCTCCAGGGAATAACCAATGCTCATCTCGTTTCAGTTGTTTTCGTACGAACCGATTTGTAAGACTTTCCGTCTCAAAATTTAAAGGTCCAACAGTGGCAATGATTGGAACGAAAAGTGGGTGCATGATACAAAGATGCTACGCCCAAACATATCGTTCTCTAAATAGCGCTGCATGGTGTAATGCATGACCGCATATGACGAAGCCAATTGCTCTGACACTGTGCGTGTATCCACTCATGCTTCCTTCTCTTTTTAGTGCTCCTTCTTGAAAGCTAGCGAAGAGATGACGCGTGCTTGTCCGGACAGCCTTTAGCTCTTCGATTAGACTAACGAGTGTACGGCTACGAGGTCCTGCAATGGCAGCGAACTCATCTTGTTCGAACCCGGGAAGAGCAGTGCTGTCCGCCCTTGCAAAACGTAGGGCTCTATAAGCGAAAATTCGTTCGCAATCGATGATGTGCTGCAACGATTGAGTAATGGTCCACTTCTCCTCCCCATAGCTAAAGTGCTGTTGTTCGAGAGGGACATTATCCAAATAACTCATAAGTTCAGCGATGCTCCGATCGAATGCTTCAACTAGCCTTTCGGTTGGTTTAACTTGCTCGATGTACTTCGTGTAGTACTCGGCATATTCTGAAGGTTGGAGTTCTTGGCGAGTGGGCATGGGTGTAATATAGTAAGGAAATTTAGTTGTCCTTCTTAAGCTTATCCAATTTTATCTAACGTATTAGAGCGATATTTTAAACTACCTTGAGTAGCAACTCGTAACACTTTGGAATGACTAGAATAAAGCTGATTTTTCTGCTCGCCTATATTGTATTTGTTTCTATTGATGCTCGCGCACAGACGGTCATTTTTGGTGCGAACGATTATATTGAATACCAAGTAGGGACACTACCCATAGTAATTTCGGTTCCTCACGGCGGTGCACTCGTTCCTTCTACTATTCCTGATAGAACATGCAATAATCCAACAACCGTTACCGATGCAAATACCGTTGCGGTCGGTCGCGCACTGAGCGATTCGATTTTTAGCAGAACCGGTTGCTATCCTCATGTAATCTATTGCCATCTCCGACGCACCAAATTGGATGCAAATAGGAACATTGATGACGGTGCTTGTGGTGATGTGGCAGCCGAATTGGCTTGGACAGAATACCATCATTTCATTGATAGTGCTCAGCAATTGGCAGCTGCTCAATATGCTGACGAGGTTCTCTATTTCGACATACATGGACATGGGCATCCCAAAGCACGTATTGAGTATGGATATCTGCTAGAGAAATCTGACTTGCTTTTGCCGGACAGTATATTGATCGAGGAGTCTTATCTAAATGAAAGCTCCATTCAGGGGCTAGTTCGAAACAATAGACAGAACCTTGATCACGTAACACTTTTACGTGGACCGGAAGCTTTTGGGACCTTGCTCGCAGATGCCGGATACCCGGGAGTACCAAGTCTGCAAGATCCTACTCCTGAAGAAGATGATCCGTATTTTACTGGGGGCTATTCAACCCAAGTTCATACAACTGCAACCGCAGGTGTTATTGCCAATGGAATTCAATTAGAATTGAATAGGCCAGGCATACGTGACACCGATGAGAACCGTAAGAATTTTGCCGGAGCTTTTAGTGATGCGGTGGTGCAATTTATCGGACTACATACCACCGCAGAGGTTGAAGGGTGTGATGTGGTTGTGAGTACACATCAACCAATCCTTCTGCAATCACCTAACGATCTAGTCTGCGTCCCCACTTTACTTTCTTCTGCTCAAAGGGAGGTTCGTTTTCCTGAGTTGCGAACAGCTGAGTTATATGATATTGAGATCATCACTTTTCAAGGTCGAGTAGTTCAACAAGGTGAGATGCACTTGGCCAGCCTTGTTTTAAATGAAGGCTTAATGCCTGGGAGTTATTTTGTTCGGGTTCGATCTCAAGATTCGGGGACTGTAAGGATAGGTCGTGTGATGATTTTTTAATGCTGGAGTGAGTCGCTCTGGCTTAGGAGGTAGATCTCGGTTTACCGAGCCGGGCTCGTTTGCGACTATTCTATTTCTTCGCTTGTGAACTGGTGGTTCGCAGGACCAAGCCTACCTTACACCCATGCAAACCCTCGACATTCGACGCGTCAACGTTGCGCAGTACTTGCAGCCCTTTCGGGAGGGCGGTTCGATGCCTGGACTCGTGAAGGGAGACGACGACTTTATGTACGTTCTCAAATTTCGAGGCGCAGGGCAGGGAAAAAAAGCACTCATTGCAGAGCTGATTGGTGGTGAAGTGGCGAGGCTTCTTGGGCTCAAAGTACCGGAATTAGTCTTCATGGATCTCGATGATTCGTTCCATAAAACGGAACCAGATCAAGAAATCCAAGACCTGCTAAAGTTTAGCGTTGGACTCAAC
>CALDTK010000085.1 GCA_937924035.1 uncultured Saprospiraceae bacterium
CTGGGGGAGTCGAACACCCGTCCAGAAGTACTCTACTGTCGGTACTGCATGGTTAGGTCCGTCATTGGCTTTAGCCACTACAGCGCAGGACGGGCACCATACTGAGCAGCGAGCCCATTATTTCTTTAGCGATCCTGTGTGCAAGGGCGACCCTTCACGCGATCCGATGGAGTATAGGAATTATAAATCGCCTATTACCATCAAACCGACATGCAGATACTTACATCAATACCTACGCGGCCCGATCGAAAAGTAGTGGACCCCAAAAACTAGACAGCTGTCTGAGCGCTTTCCGTTGTTATGCAGCCATCCTGTCTGCAAGTCGATTGTATACGGTATCAGGCGTTTGTTTGCCTAACGATTGGTGTCGTCTTTCGGTATTGTAAAACGTAAAATAGTTACCCAGTGATCGCTTCGCTTCTGCGACCGTATCATAAGCTTTTAAGTAAACCTCTTCGTACTTCACGCTGCGCCACAACCGCTCAACAAACACGTTGTCTACCCAGCGGCCTTTGCCGTCCATACTGATTCTGATCTCATTGGTTTTGAGCACCTGCGTAAAGTCGTCGCTAGTGAACTGACTGCCTTGGTCGGTATTGAATATCTCCGGACAGCCATAACGCTCGATAGCTTCCTCAAGCGCTTCAACGCAGAAGCTTGTGTCCATCGTGGTCGAGACACGCCATGACAAAACCTTTCTCGAGTACCAATCCATAATCGCAACCAGATAAACAAAGCCTTTGGCCATCGGTATAAACGTAATGTCAGTCGCCCAGACTTGATTGGGTCGATTGATGTCCAAGCCCTTGAGCAAGTACGGATAAACTTTGTGCTGCTGATTGGCCAGACTCAGATTACGCTTGGGATACAGGGTTTCTATGCCCATTAGCCGTCTTAATCGCTGTATGCGCTTTCGGTTGACGACAAGCCCATGCTTATCTAACAACCAATCTTTGATCCGTCGAGTGCCATAGAACGGCAGATCAAGGTAGCACTGATCAATCAACTTCATGAGCCCCAGCTCTGCTTCACTGACAGGTTTGGGCTCGTAATAATACGTTGAGCGAGCAAGTCCCAATAGCTTGCACTGACTTGAGATAGGCAGCAATTCCTTTTTGCTCACCGTTTCTTTCCTCCGGGCCCTTGTGTCCGTGCTAGCCCTCGTTCTAAAAAATCGTTCTCCAGAACTAGCTGCCCAACCTTGGCACGCAGTTCTAGTATTTCCTGTTCGTGCTCATCAGCCAATACATCACCCTTTTCAAAGGCGGCCTCAGCGGTGGCTAACAGTTGTTTTTTCCACTGGGTGATCTGAGGGGCCTGTACATCGAACTTCTTGACCATTTCTGCCATAGTCATTTCACCTCTAATGGCCGTCAGAGCTACCGTGGCTTTGAAACCAGGCTTATGCAATCTTCGTTTCCTTCTCATTGAGTTTCTCTCCAGAATAATGGAGGAAAGCACTCATGTCATCCTTGGGCTGTCCAATGATTGGGGTCCACCTCTCATGTCGCCTTACGGGATGTATACGCATTGTAAAAAACCTCGTCAAGAAACTTTTCAAGTGACCACAAACTCGAACTGCACTTCGACTATCACAAGGATCAAACTTCAACAGGCTGATACATATTGAAATGCATTGTATGACAAACCTAAGTGTTTTTCGATTCTTGAACACGCACGTATACGAATATGATTCGTCCTATTTATTCCAGAGCAATTATTTTCTTTAAAGCCCAGCAATTAGAAGGTGGGAGATATCAAAGTAATTGAATGTGTTCTTCAAAATGACAATTTTAATTGCTCTTAGATTCAAGAAGCAAAATATATAGCTTTTCCAAACAACCTATTTAGACCAAACCGAGAATAGGTAGTCCAAATAGCGCTTTAGTCACTTTATCTCACTACGGTCGCTCAATGTATATAGGTAACGTGTAGCTGCACAAGTTGTAGACTTAGTCACGAGGCTGCTCTGACACAGTGGGCTGATTTCGTAACGTCACATCACGCCGTTATAGAACGACTACAGTAATTGAGTCGACGTTCTCCTTGCTTCCGTTCGTGGCGAGTATTTCAATCACAAAGGAATAAACGCGCCCCCATAAATGAGCAACTAATAATATACTTAGATTGCCAAACTCAAAGAAAATAACACACAAGATCGCAATTGCTAATACCTACTAGAAATAGGAGGTATTAACAAATCCAGCCATCGTGGTTATATAGGTTTGAACATGGATAGATTCAGCCTATTCATACAGACAGTACATTTAGAAATAGTATCTATCCTCAAACCGAATAGAACTGAAAGTTTCCGGAGATTTTTTGTGAGTGAATCCTACGATTTTTACATAGAACCTTGTCAGCTATGCATAGAAAGAGCGGGTACAAAAAAATATGATCTAATTGATGGCTGCGGCTGGTGCAATGACGCAGATACGCATTACGAAGATTCCAGCGAACACCCAGGTGCTATAGTGAAAATACCGCACCATGGAGACGGTTATCCATTTCACGAATCTCCCCACCCAGAACGAAAATATTTTAAGGGGAGAAAACAGATCACGTCTTCAGAAAAGCTTGGTTCATCAAAAATTAGTAGAGATAGTAAGGGGAACGCGCAAGAATCAGGATCAGGAGGGAAATTGATTATGCTTATTGTAATCCTAATTGGGGTTTTTTACTTCTTCTCAAATACGTAAATATTTAACAATAGCATCGAGATGCTAAGAAGTCATACGCATATAGAGGCGCTAATTACTAAATCCAATTTTTCCAGGACTACCGTTTGAGTCGAAATTCCAAAACGCGTAACTCAAAACACTAGGTGTACACATGGAACGTAATGAAAAGCTGATGAGTATTTTCGGCGAAGGACAAAATCATGTTTTTATCGGAGCTGGAACATCGCTATCCTCTGGCATCCCTATTGTTGGAGGCCGGGAGGGTTTAATTTACGCAATCCTGACTGCAATTGGACTGAGCGAATCAGAAATTTCGGATATTAATGAGTCTTCTGTTCCATTCGAGACCATCATGGCGAATCTGTCGCTCGGAAGCGACATAACTTCATTATTGAACATATTCGACGTGGCTATAAGCAACCCAACTTATTGGTTTCTTGCTCAAGCAGTTAAAAACGGAATGATACAAGGCTTCCTAACAACAAACTTTGACCAATGTTTGGAGACTGCGCTTAAGGAAAATGATATCGCATATCGTGTTTACTCAACAATCGAGCAATTTAGTAAATTAGGACACAATGAGAACACTTCGGAAATTCCGGTGATAAAACTGCACGGTTGTATCTCAAATAGCGAGCAACTAGGCATTACAATCAATCAGGTAGGAAAAAATGAACAAATTCACAACTTCCGTAGTTTATTGGCAAATATTTTCCAGGGCAATAGCAGTGATCGCGTTGTATTTCTCGGGTATAGCGGCTCCGACAAATTTGATATAAATCCAATATTACAAGACATTTTCTCCTCTCCTGAAAATAGCAAAGAAGTATTATTTGTTGAGCATTCGACTAGCGATAAAGGCACATTGCCTATGCAACTCCCCCTGCCTCCGTTTCTGCACGGATTTGGCGGAGAAAAACTATCAGTTAACACTGACGATTACATTGAGTCCCAAAGAAAACGATATGATTTCGGAGCGGCCAAAGAATTAGGACCGGCGCCAGATTGGCGTAAATGGTTCAACATATGGTCGGAATATGACATCGATTCACCGAATATAATCGCTGGCGGCCTTTTTGCCGACATTTCAAATTATGAACGCGCCATAACTAAATTGAAAATAGCAGCATTAGAGGTTACAACGGACAAAACCTTATGTACCGTGTGGTCAAACTTAATTAATGTTTACACTAGCGCTGGGAGGTTTTATGAAGCAAAGGCTCTAGCCAACGAAATCGAGAAGTACGACGCCCTCGAAGACCCCCATTCGCTTACGATTCTGTACCTCAACATCGCAAAACTATATAACTTTACAGGCGACAAACTTAAGTCAAAAGCATTACTCAAAACAGCTTTAAAACATAGTAAAAATGACACAAATGACTCAGCAAAGCATCTACGTTTTCGCATCATGCTAAATCTGGCAGCCGTTTTGATCGAAATTAAAGACTTCCGGTCTTTCCGAAATTTGTCAGAAGAAATAGAAGACGGATTTGCCGAACATGGCGAGCTCCAAGGCAGGGTGAGCTACCTTCGTGCCAAAGCACAGCTGCATATTTATGATGAGAATATTGTCCAAGCTGAATCAACACTAAGAGAAGCGCGTGATCTCGCAAGCAATCTCGCCTTCCGCGAGTTTGAAGTAGCTACAATGCTGGATGAGATCAATCTAATGCGCAGTACTGGGAGGTACCCTGAAGCAGTTTTGCTTTCAGAACATGCAGCCCAGCTATCGCTAAAATACAATCTCGAGGATCAAGTTGGCATTGCGATCGGAAATAAAGCTTTGGCAATGATGGAATCTGGTGATCTATCAGGAGCATCCGGATGTTTCAGCGATGCAGTCGATCAATCCGTTGGCAATCATCAAATTACAATACTCGGAAACTATATAATGCTTCTGGATCGCATGGGCAATTCGTCAGAAGCGCTAAGTACGTGCGAGCAGCTAATATTTAAATGTTCCAAACGAAAAGACTACTTCGCTTTAAACGAATTAAGAAGAGCATACCTGAATAAATCCAAAATCTATTCAAACTTGGAGTCTGACAAACTTGCAAGCGAAGCGGCAAGAGAGTCTTTGTTAATTGCTAGAGAGCTGAATAACGAACAAGGAATTTCTAATGCTGCATGCAATCTTGCAATAGCTAAAAGCAATTTAGGAGAGCACGCGGATGCTTTAATACATGCGCTTGAAGCACGTTCAATATTTAGTCAAATGGGCAACGAAAATGCGGTAGATGTCCTTCAAAGAGTCATTGAGCGCTCAGAAAGGAATTTATAAAATTCATACTAAAAATTTACTGTAAATTTTTAAATCTATGCCGCAACAAGATCGAATTAATACCTCGGATAAAATGTATAAGCAATAAGTGAGTAAGTTCCGATTTGAACTGACACCATTTGCCTGATCAGGTCTAAATATTTACAGATTAAATTAGTATTACTTCGACGGTAAGTATTTGATGCGATCTACCATCAGCGTGAGAGGCGAGGTGGAAGAAACAGAATTCCATCTCGCTTGAAACTCAGGAAGAAATTCCTTGTTTTCTTCATCTGAATATGCCCCTGAAACCCGAGCTTCACATTCACGAAGTAACGCACCATATGCGACTGCTGATGATTGATGGTCCGTGGCCTGCGCGTTATCATTTACAAACGCCAATATTGCAGAAATCACAGCCACCAAAATCGAAACCGTCACCGGAACATACTCAACAATCTTATATCCAATTGGTGGACTAAAAAATGAAAACGCCAAAGATACTGTTGAAAGAACCACGAGCAAAATACCTAAGTATTTGTGTCGGTTTTTATGTCTTTCGCAAACCGTATAGTGTGTGATTTGATTTATTCGGAGAGGCTCAATTTTAGATCGAAGAAAATCAGTGCAAGTTTGACTGTCATTATTCATACGAATTTTTTATGCTAAAGGCGAAGCGACTCTCCATTGATGACTTTACATCATACATAGCTTTTGAGACAACGATTGCTGCGGGAACTCTCCACTTTAAAAGAACAATACAGGAAAGGGACTATCAATTAAAATTCTCAATTTTATTTCGGGTTCAGGCGACCAAATTTGAGTACAACCCTCACTGGACGTGCTGTTCTCACTCAATTGAGTAAAATGAAAAACGCGATCACGATGAAGAGCAATAGGAGTAACACCCACTTCGACTTAGACTTCTTCCTCTCTCTACGATCATTATCATCTGCTGCCTCAGACAACATATTTATCATGTCATCGTTCTTACGATCCCAGTCATCTGAACTATGCTTCCCATCATTCATGTATTCATTGTGCTTATTTAGAACATCTTCGTATTTCTTCCTTGCCGCCATAAATCACCTCACATTGAGATTGCCAGGAGCACTTTCACTTTCTAGCTTGGTTGATAAGAACCAAAGGTTTTTAATCTCTGACACGAAAAATTAACATAACGGAAACAGTAAACGCAATTGTAATTTGTCTTACTTTCAAAGTGATACATATCATTCGTATTACTCCGTTAATTAATCATGCTAAACCCCCTAACAGTCGTCTGTAAAATTTCAGATGAACAGAACAACCTCCAGTCAAACGTCTTTAATAAGTTCATTTGCTACTCACCACACCGAATGAGTGAGACATCCAAACTACTACTTCTTCCGCATCGACTCAACCATCAACTTAGCCAATGCCTCCCTCTTCCGTTTCTGCTCTTCAGGATCAGAAGCAGTAAGCGAAGTCTTCACCTTATACCCTCGCACCGTCTTCACAGCCGAGGGATTCTCAACTTGCCATTGGTCCAGAAAACGTAAGAATGTGTCAGGCACGAGAAATTGCACATTGGGCCGCACGTCATCAGAAAGTTTTTCAGCAATATGTCTTTCTAAAGCAGCCGCTTACGCTCATCACGCGCTATGAGTACAACATGATCAAACCCAGCAGCGAGGCATTTCTCAACGTTGTGCAGTTCGTACTTGGGTGAGTTTCCAATAGAAAATTTACACGCTATTTTTTTCTCTCACCAAGTATTACGACATAAACGAAACCGTCTTTAACCGCGTATTCGGTCTCAGCTCGCAGTCCAGGTTCTTGCGATATTTTTCGAATTACATTTTGTAAGATACTGATGTCTTTCGCTACCACGACCAGAGGTTGCCGAGTATAGGAATTATAACCCGCCTATCCCCACCAATCCGCCACACAAAAATACCTACAACGAGGGTATTTCATCAGTGAAACGGCTACTAGTTACTTGTCCACCGACTGTTTGACAAGCTGGCTGGGACCGGCGCAGCTTACTCCATCACACATCTGACACCTGACCAATCACCACCGCGCAGCCATTGCCCTACTCGCCTCTTCCTTATGCAGTAACCCATCGACCATCCGTAGCTCTTGAGGTGGCTAGCAAACCGCTGGCAGCGGCGCGCGTGCTCCAGGGCGACGAGTCGCTGACTCCTGTGAGCCCCTGCCCTCCAGGTGAGACAGGATCTTGTCGATCACAAACGGATCCTCAAGACTGCGGCCCGACTTTCGGCAATGATCTTCATTGGACCGCCATAAGCACTACAAATACTCACTTCAATATTGAAAACACGCTTCAGCCTCTGCGCCTTTATGCCCTTCAGGGTGCAACACATTCCTTTGCGCTTGCCCGCTGTCTGATCTGGCTTTTCTCGTCCATCGGCCTCTTCATCAGTAGTGGTTTTTTTACCTTCACACTACGTGTCGGTATTATGTGCTCACGGTACCGGCTATTCGGTGCCAGCACACCATGAAATCGTGTCAAATTGGTTCGGGGCCTTGGCACCAGTGCCGCCAGTTTGGCCATAAAACTCAAGGGCTCGAACACAACGTGCGTAGCCCCATCCCGATACGCCGTCGTCAGGGCATATCTGACCAACCCCTGATCTGTCAGCTCCATCCGCGCTTCTGATAGTGCGGGCCGGGAAATATAACGACGGGGCCGCACAGGCAAATACGTTTCAGCTTTTTGTGCTCACGCGTATTCACTGCCACCCCGGCATGCAACGAGAATCCTCCGATCCTGCCAAGTAGATCAGTGCCATAGTCATCCTCTTCCCAGGCTTCGAATCGTTTGCAGGGTGAGCACTTTGCGCCCCGCATGAGGTCCCATGGCTATCCGGTACGTGATCGAGTGGCCCTGTAGTTGTTGCATCGATTTAAATGAAACCAGACTCGAATTTCAGATATAGAAGTATTTTCTATACCAAGAGAACGAAATTCACTGATGAGCAAGTTTTCTTCGCAGCACGCCTTAAGAAAACCAATTAAAGCCCTCAGCTGTAGATCAGCTCGATAATGCTATTCTTCATCCACCATTCTAAGTAATGTAAGCGACTAGTTACAGTGAGCACGAAGCCCACCTTCAACTCCCCAAATTTCCAGTTCCTGGAATCGGTAGACCCGTTATTGGTCGAGCTAGGCGCCCGTGCCGAACGGTACGCCCTGGAAGACCCAAACACTTCCATGATCAAGCTACGCCAGCTCAGTGAGCTGCTGGCACAACTGATTGCGGCGAAAAGCGGTGTAAAGGCAGGTAGCCGTCAGAAGGATCAGCGCACTCTTATCGACGAACTGCATAGCAGACGGGTAATACCAGCAGAAATAAAAAGCCTTTTTCACACTATCCGCATGGAAGGCAATGATGCCAACCACGCGATGCAAGGGCACGAAGGTCAGGCAATAACTTTGTTGCGACACGCCAGAAAAATAGCAGTGTGGTACTTCCGCGCCTACATAAATGGCAATCTAAAACTCGGTGGGTTCTCCCCTCCTGTGCCAAGGGCTGACACTAGCAAGGAAGCAAAAGAGGAAATAGCGAGGCTTCAAGCGCTATACGAGCAAGCAGAGGCTGAGAAACAGAAACTCGCTGGCAAAGCGGCGGATGAAGCTGAGCTTCGCCAAATGGCCGAAGAGGATCGCGAGAAGGCTTATGATGAATTAAATACAGCTCTGGAGTTAGCGGAAGAGACCGAGCAGGCTCGAGCCAGTAACGCACAACGGATAGCCAAGCTCTCAGAGCAGCTTGAGTCGCAGGCAGCGGAAGTCAACCTGACAGTCGCTGAACAAGAGATGCAATACAGCCACAATGAACAGGTGGCGAAAGAGGAACTGACAGAAGCAGACACTCGCGAAATTATCGACATGCAATTGCGAGAAGCTGGTTGGATGGCAGATTCACGCAAGCTTCGCCATGGCCAAGGTACCCGTCCCCTCAAAGGCCATAATCTTGCTATCGCTGAATGGTCAACTAAAAGTGGCCCAGCTGACTACGTACTATTTTGCGGATTAACCCCGGTAGCGGTTGTTGAGGCAAAAAAATCCAATATTGATGTATCGGGTGCCATCACACAATCAAAGCGATACAGCACAGACTACAAACTAGGCGCCGACGAAATTTCACCAGGCGGCCCTTGGCCTGCCGGAAATTCCGAATACAAAATACCCTTTTTGTATTCCTCAAACGGTCGTGATTATCTCAAGCAGATTAAAACCAAAAGCGGCACATGGTTTCTAGATGCTCGGCGCAGCACCAACAACGCCTACCCGCTCAATGGTTGGCACAGCCCACTTGATCTCAAGCAATTACTGGATACCGACAACGCGGCAGCAGAGGCTGCGTTGAAAAACGAATCAACTGATTATCTACCACTGCGCCATTACCAGCACGAAGCGGTTAAAGCTGTCGAGCAAGCCATCATCGAAGGCCAACGTTCGATGCTGGTCGCCATGGCGACGGGTACCGGTAAAACTCGAACCTGTATCGCCCTGTGTTATCGGCTAATCAAGGCACGTCGTTTCCGGCGTATTCTTTTTCTGGTTGATCGCACTAGCCTAGGCACACAAACTGATGATTCGTTAAAGGATCTTAAAATCGATAATCTGCAAACTTTTGCAGACATATACGATGTTAAAACCTTGGGGGATATCACCCCAGATGCGGATACCAAGTTTCAGATTGCCACCATACAAGGGATGGTCAATCGATTACTGATAAATGGCGACGGCGGCTCAATGCCTACCGTCGGTCAGTATGATTGCATCGTAGTAGATGAGTGCCATCGAGGTTACAACCTCGACCAGGAACTCTCTGAAAACGAGCTGGATTTCCGCGATGAGGCAGATTACATCTCCAAATACTCACGGGTACTCGAATATTTTGATGCAGTTAAGATTGGCTTGACCGCAACACCAGCTATCCACACCAATGAAATATTTGGTGGTGATACTAATCTGCCAATCTACCAATACAGCTATCGACAAGCCGTGTTAGATGGCTATTTAGTCGATCACGAACCGCCACTACAAATTAAAACACGATTATCAAAAGAAGGTATTCGCTGGGAAGCAAACGAACCGGTGACGGTGTACAACACTCGCACCAATCAAACAGAACTATTCAATACTCCTGATGCTATTGAATTTGAAGTAGAGAAATTCAACAAAACGGTCATCAGCGAAAGCTTTAATCGAGTTGTCTGTGAACAACTAGCTAAAATCATTGATCCAACCCTACCAGGCAAAACGCTTATCTACTGCGTCACCGATTCGCACGCCGATGATATTGTGTTTGAGCTTAAAACCGCCTTTAAAGAACAGTATGGCCAGGTAGAAGACGACGCAATAAAGAAAATCACCGGCAAAGCTGACAAGCCACTGGAACAAATACGCCGCTATAAAAATGAGAAGCTGCCGAATATCGCGGTGACTGTTGACCTACTTACTACTGGCATCGATGTACCACAGATTGACACACTGGTTTTTATGCGCCGCGTGCGTAGTCGAATTTTATACGATCAGATGATAGGTCGCGGTACACGCCTGTGTGAAGATCTATACGACCCTGGGCAAAGCAAAACCTGCTTTCAAATCATTGACTGCGTGGATATGTACAGCACGCTGCAAAACTACACCGATATGAGGCCCGTTGTTACGCGCCCCAATACGACCTATGCACAGCTGATAGATGAACTGGGAAGAGCACATGATGAGGATCATCAGCAGGATATCGTCGATCAACTGGTTGCAAAGCTGCAGCGCAGCAAACGCCGTATAACGGGCGATAGAGCTACCGACTTCGACAACCTGACTAACATGCAGCCAGAGTCATTGGTAGAGCAGATCAAGAATTCGACACCGACCGCGGTGGCCGAATGGTTTGCTGACAAAACCAGCTTTATCGAATTTTTGGACAGCAAGGCACCGGGCGATTCTCCAAAGCTATACATATCAGAAGAGCAAGACGAAGTTAGAGAGGTCGTTAGGGGCTACGGCAAAAACAACCAGCGCCCGAAAGACTATCTTGAAGAGTTTCGCGAATTTATCGTCAGCAATAAAGATAAAGTCGCGGCCATAAACATATGCGCCACACGACCGCACGAACTTACTCGAAAAGCCTTGCAAGAGCTGCAATCCCAGTTAGTCACTCAGGGCTACAACGAAATCCAGTTGCGCACCGCTTGGCGTGAAACCAACAATGTCGATATCGCCGCCACCATCATCGGCTACGTCCGCAATGCCATACTCGACATGCCAGTTGAGCCCTTCGAGGATCGAGTAAATTACGCAATGCGCCAGATACTCGCTTCACGAAACTGGACAAAGCCACAACGGCAATGGCTCGATCGCATTGGCAAACAGTTTATACAAAATACTCTCGTGGACAGAGCCGCACTCGATGAAGGGCAGTTTCGTGAGGAAGGCGGATTTACACGTTTGAACAAAGTGTTCGACGGCGAACTCACCAATGTGCTGGCAGAGATATCGGAACAAATCTGGGCTGCCGCCGCTTGAAGCGTTAAAGTTCGCCAAGCGCTCATTATTTCACGCATTAACCACCCATTCGCACTAAAATGCACCAACCCACGCACTCATCAGGAAGTACATGAACACACAGGAAATCGTCTCCAAGCTCTGGAGCATGTGCGACGTATTGCGTGACGACGGCATAACCTATCAGGACTATGTTACCGAGCTTACCTACCTGCTGTTTTTAAAGATGATGCAGGAAACCAATGAGGAGAGCGCACTTCCAAAAGGTTATCGCTGGGCTGATCTCGTTTCAAAAGAAGGCGTAGAACAGCTCAACTACTACCGCGAGTTGTTGGTGCACCTGGGCACTAAAGGCAAAGGTCGTGTACAGGCGATCTTCAACAACGCCAACTCATCACTCAAAAAGCCACGCAATCTGCTAAAGCTAGTCACGGATATAGATGCTCTGGATTGGTATAGTGCACGCTCCGAAGGGCTTGGTGATTTGTATGAAGGCTTGTTAGAGAAAAACGCCAACGAAAAGAAATCCGGTGCTGGGCAATACTTTACCCCTCGCCCGCTGATAGAAAGCATCATCAACGTCACTAAACCACAGGCAGGTGAGGTCATACAAGATCCTGCTGCAGGCACTGGTGGCTTCCTTACCCATGCTGATCGTTATATTAAAGAACAAACAGACGACCTGTTTGAGCTAAGCACTGCAAAACAAAAATGGCAGAAAGAAAAAGCCTATCAAGCAGTCGAACTAGTAGATGACACCCATCGACTGCTACTAATGAACGTGATGTTGCACGGCATGGGCGGTACTTTCGAATCCGGTGACACTATGGGTGATATCGGCAAAGCAATGGCAAAAGCAGACGTCATCCTAACCAACCCACCGTTCGGGACAAAAAAAGGCGGCGGCATAACACGCGACGATTTCACCTACCCCACCAGTAACAAGCAGCTTTGCTTTTTGCAGCATATCTATCGTGGCCTACATGCCGGAGGCCGTGCTGCAGTGGTACTGCCTGACAATGTGTTGTTTGAAGAAGGTATAGGCGCAAAAATACGTACCGACCTGATGGACAAGTGCAACCTGCATACGATATTGCGATTACCTACCGGCATCTTCTATGCAGCGGGTGTTAAGACCAATGTATTGTTTTTCACTCGCGGTAAAACCGACACAGGAAACACTAAGGCAGTCTGGTTTTATGACATGCGGACTAATATGCAGCAGTTCGGTAAGCGCGCACTGTTAACGCTTGAACACTTTAGTGAATTTGAAAAGTGTTATGGCAGAAAGGCAGATGGCACTAGTAAGCGTAAGGAAGAA
>CALDTK010000086.1 GCA_937924035.1 uncultured Saprospiraceae bacterium
TGTACCATAATCGATTTCGATCGTACTAACATCAATATAACTGCGACTGTCACGAGAACGAATTTGAAAATTAGTGTTATACGCCTTTCCTGTTACTTCCCATATATATTCAGTAGTTACTGGATCAGTGATGCAGGCATCTGCAGTAAATGCTCTCGTACTGCTTATTTCTGTAATTACAGGGGCATTGTTAGCAAGCTGAGTGGAATGAGTGATCTGTCCTGGTGTTTGACAAGGACTAGTTCCACACTGATAATTTGCACTAGCCGTGTGACTAATATCTGTACAATCATCTACGGTAACATCTTCTGATATCGTCCATAAATCTCCTTGAAAGAACGGCCAGGCTAAACTAGCATATGTTGGATCTGTACTCGAAATGGTGACTGTCCCCCCAGTTGAAGCAAGACCAGCCAAACTAATTGTAGTTACACCATCAGATATCGTTTGGCTCCCAACTGTTAAATCAGCACCATAAGCAAAAGTCAAATCAAAAGAATACAGATTTGAGAATTGACCTGTTTGCTGAAGAGCAGTTGTTCGCGTAAAATTATCTCCGACCTCAACATCAGTAATCGTTGAGTTAGTGCCTCCGTTTAAAACTAGTTGAGGGGCAGCATAGGTATTATTTATAGGAGTAGTAACATCAGTGAATGTTGCTTCATCAGATACTACGGCAATATTTAGGCGTACTGGATTACTAAAATCGACGTCACACGTAAATAAGAGCTCAAAAGCTACTTCACCACTCTCCGAACCATCAAGATCTGGCAGGTAGATCTCTAAAGTACTACCAACCACTGCGGCCGTAGCAGCACCGCTTGGATGAGCAACAATATCGCTAATTGAACCTGCTCGATAGCTAACGCCTGCTGGTAGCTCGACTGTCAATTTCGGATTAGTGCCAGGGTTTCCTAACCCTACCCCACTCCACTGCATGTTAAAACCGAATGCTGGATCTGTTTCGCAAAAGCTTACAAGCTGCGTGTTATTACCCTGATATTCAAACTTAGTTGGTCCCCAACCGAGTTGAGCATTTGCTGTAGTAATTCCGGCTAACAGGAATACCAGAAAGCATAATATCCATATACTCGTAAAACGGATACGATTATTAACTGGAGTTGTCGTATTGGCTTTAAGGGCCATAGTATTGACGTACTTCATGTACCTCTTTTTTAAATCCGCTTGCGACAGTGCAAAACGGGGGGTATTGCTTATGGCTATCGCTATAAGCAATGGGAGTATTGAGACAGATTTATGTATGAGTTTGGCTTATTAGCCACTTGAAGCTGGGAGGCTACACATATGAAATACTACAATACGTGTGCCTAAATGCCAATTTTTCCAGTAGCTCCTTCTATTTGTTGGCTGGTTTTCAAACCACAACACATAAGACTATGCCTTCACATGTTTCATGAACCCAGGCTGGCAAAACGTTCTGGGGATTTTGATCTCAATTAGACACTCAAAAAATTAAAACAATAATTTTCCGTGAAATCTTCTTCCTAGGCTGAAAACCCTACAAATTCCGCTTGTAAATCCGCGCTTCTAATAGCTCAAAAGACCATGTGCAGCTTACTTTTCGCCATAAAAACAAGCGAGCGAGAGCCGTAAAAAACCTCCTCTCTATTGGCAATCGACATGTCAAAATTCCGCCCTATTTACCACGACGTATCACATCCAATTTTGACTCTCAAGACTATCGAACTGTCAAATTGAAACCTCCATCCTCCGATACCTCCCGAAAGCTCTTTCCAAAAAAATGAGCTCAAAGGCATACACAAAATGAGTCGATCATATTGGTGGTATTTATCGAGGGCCTGATCAATTGACTATTGGCTAGTGTTCTGTTTTCGCGAAAGCAGCGAAGTAGAATATCACACGCAGACTAAACCAAGTGCCGTAATCTATTGAAAGGCTCTTGCGTCGAAGAAATATTCAGCTCGTAGTTAGGGTAGTTTTGCCTAAAATTGATTTACATAATCCACGCTTAGACATAAGCAATGAAGCCCTCTAACTCTCGGTAGGACCTCTATTGCATTCAAAAACGTAGGAAATATGTACTAAAAATCGTCTAGATTTATACACTGGCTTTTTGAGCAAAAAACAACCTTCCCTTTTGAAAACCCTCTTTCCTTTCCTCTTCCTACTTGCAACATTCACTTCCTCTGCGCAGGATTTGTACGACCTCAACACCGTCCAGCTTATTGAAATCACCTTTGCTGAAAGTAATTGGGATCAACTGCTCGATGCGCAAAAGGCAAGCACTGAAGACTACATCATGGCTCAGAGTGTCGCCATTAATGGAGAAGTCTACGACAGTGTCGGCGTTAAGTACAAAGGCAACAGTACCTACAATGCCAACCAAGCGAAGAACCCCTTCCACATCGAGCTCGACACCTATAAAGAACAGGAGCACCAAGGCTACTCGGACATCAAACTGAGCAACGTTGCCAAGGATCCTTCTTTCCTTCGTGAAGTCCTTTCGTATGAGATCTTGCGCAACTACATGGATGCACCACTGTCCAACTTCGCCAACGTTTACGTGAACGGTACCCTTATCGGACTCTACTCCAACTCAGAAGCCATCAACAAAGACTTCGTCAAGGATCGATTCGGATCAAAGAACAACACCTTCTTCAAGTGTAATCCAATTGAGGGCGCTGGCCCCGGATCTTCTGACCTACCCAACCTCGTTTACCTAGGCACCGATAGCGTAGAATACTACCCTGCCTATGAGCTAAAAAGCGACGAAGGCTGGGCAGATCTCATTAACTTATGTGATACGCTTGCAAACGAAACAGCTAGCGTCGAACAAGTCCTCGACGTTGATCGCGCCCTTTGGATGCTGGCCTTCGACAACATGCTTGTCAACCTAGACAGCTACATCGGTGGTTTCGCCCAGAACTACTACCTCTACAAAGATGACTACGGTCGCTTTTTGCCCGTCGTTTGGGACCTCAATGAAAGCTTTGGTGTATTTGCCATGACAGGTTCAGGCAGGTTACGTAGCACCACCGACAAGCAGCAACTTCCAGCCTTACTGCAACTTACCGATGCAAATTTCCCACTCATCAGCAAGCTGCTCGCTAACCCGACCTACCAGCGTATGTACATCGCGCACTGCAAGACGATGCTCACAGAAAGTTTTGCCGACGGTAGCTACCTCACGACAGGTCAGACGCTACAAGCGTTGATCGATGCTGACGTGCAAGCAGATGGAAACAAATTCTTTACCTACGCCAACTTCACAAGCAACCTAACCAACGACATTACTGGTGGTGGTGGCCCTGGTAGCGCAGGGGCTCCTGGCATTGGCAACCTTATGGATGGACGAGTAGCATACCTTCTTGGCCAATCTCAATTTAGTGCAACAGCTCCAACCATCGGCACAGTTGCAACGAGCACAAACCCCGTTGTTGGACAAACACTCTTCCTTACTTCTACAATCAGCGATGCCACATCCGTTACCCTTGCGTACCGCACAGAAAGTGACGCTCCATTTGAAAAATTAACCATGCTTGACGATGGTCAAAACGGTGACGGAGCTCCTGGTGATGGCGTTTATGGTATTGCCTTCACGCCAACTGCAAGCTTTACGGAATACTATGTGTACGCTGAAAACAACAATGCTGGAGCCTTCCTTCCAACACGTGCAGCGCATGAGTTCTTTACGCTTCTAGCCACCCAGACAAGTGGCACTGCAGGCGATGTGGTCATCAATGAGTTTATGGCTTCAAACGATGCAACGCAAGCTGACGATGATGGTGAATTTGACGATTGGATCGAGCTATACAACAACACGAGTACAAGCATCGACCTGAGTAGTTACGGGCTTAGCGACGACGCAGAAGAGCTTCAGAAGTGGAGCTTCCCAGCAGGTACAACCATCGAAGCAGGCAGTTACCTCATCGTATGGGCCGATGAAGATGAAGACCAAGCTGGCTTGCACGCCGACTTTAAAATATCAGCTGGAGGTGAAACCATTTTACTTTCTGATGCCTCCGGAACAATCGTCGATGAAATCGTTTTTGCAGACCAAACGACCGACATCAGCTACGGCCGCTTCCCTAATGGAACAGGAGACTTCCAAGAAATGAACCCGACCTTTAACGCGATGAACTCAGGTGCTAGTTCAACAGGTTCATCTTTCGCCAAAACACAGGTTGCGGTTTACCCGAACCCTGTAAATGATGTACTGACCGTTGAGTTAAATGAAGCGTTGACCTCATCGAGTACAATACGCCTATTCAATAGCCTGGGCCAAGCTATACAGCAACAATCACTTAACGCAGGCGAAACACAGGTAGAAATGAGTGTACACTCACTTTCAGTCGGCGTGTACACGATTCAGCTTGGAGATGGAAGTGCGGTCAGATTTGTAAAGGAGTAAAGCGCAGCTTTGGTTTTCCAAAGCGGGTGCTTTACGTTCAATTAAAAATGCCTCGTGTGAAAGCACGGGGCATTTTTGTTGTTAATAGGCGCGGCTTTGGCTTTCTAAAGCTTTCGCCTCACTTCCTGGCTACGGCAGGTCGGCATTTGCTTTAAGCACTAGAGGCGGATACTTGAATGTCACCACATAGTCTTCTGCGCCTGGCACCGTGGCCGAGTACCCGTTCCCTATGCGTATTAGGCAAATCTTTGGAGGATACCGTCCGTGCATTTGATAACTTGAGCAAGTTCATAGACGATCTTACTGAAGAAGAAAAAAGAGCAGTCGCTGAAGAACTACCCCAATAGCAGCTAGCCATTTTTGACTTGCTCCGTGAGGGTAAATCGCTCGATGTTGGGACCAAGAAGAAGGTCAAAAAGGTAGCCGTCAAATTGCTTGCAGAACTAAAGAAGACGGAGCTGCAGGTGGAGCAGTGGCGCGATAAGATGGAAATTTCTGCTCAGTTAAAAACAGCTATTCACGATTCGCTCCTTCACCTCCCTGTCGAAGCGTATTCAGATGGAGAAATTGAGAAGCGCAGTACTTGAGTCTATCACCACATCTACGCGAGTTATTTTGGCGGTGGAGCTAGTGTGTATACATCTGGGATGGGGGCTTAGTGATGATCTACTAAAAAGGAGACTCTTACCAGCTAGCAAGGATGTAAGCTCTCTACTTCGTCGGGTCATGCCCCCAATTCTTTAAGCTGAATAGCCAGTTACTACCCTCGACTGTTTCAGGTTCTTGGGCGGTATGACGCGCGATGTAGCCATTGACCTTTTTCATGTGCTCGTCCTGATCTCCG
This sequence comes from uncultured Saprospiraceae bacterium, assembly GCA_937924035.1. Taxonomy (GTDB): domain Bacteria; phylum Bacteroidota; class Bacteroidia; order Chitinophagales; family Saprospiraceae; genus CALDTK01. The sequence continues at coordinate 5,238 of CALDTK010000086.1, forward strand.
GTCAGGTTATCCTTTTTGGTCCGCTTGATGTTGACGATGCGCTTGCCTGATTTATGTCCGACCGATTCACCATCGCCATCGTCTTTCCCGACCGATTTACTTTCGTCGGTTTTGAGCCAGTCTTCTAAGAGTCTGTCTAAGCAGTTGCGATCTGACGCGATTGAGGAATTTTTGTACTGATCAAGACAATTTTTTGAGGCCTAGCAATAGTTAAGTCTTAAAAATTTAACGAGGAGCAGTGCAAAAAGGCCCTATCGTAAGTCGACCAGTAAGTGGTTAGACAGACTCTAACCTTCGGTGCCATGTTGCCCTTGTCTTTGAAGTCTTGGAAGATTTCTTCTTTTCCGGTGCTGTCCATTGGATTGGAACTTTTATTAAAAAGCGCTGGTCAGTAGGAAAATATTCAATAGCTTACTTTAATTTCCCTTCAAATTCAGGTAGTTCTCGTCCTTGTAGTTGGGCTTCGTTGGTTACCTCACCGTTGGTTTTAATGTCTTCGATCAGCCACTTCATTTCTTTGATCTCTTTGCGTTGCGCTTTGATGATGTTATCGGCCAAGGCGCGAACGCGAACATCCTTGATGTTTGCTCGTTCACTGGTCAAGACGGCAATAGAGTGGTGTGGGATCATCGACTTCATCCACGAACTATCGGCCACGAAAACTTGCGAGCGTTCGATGTAAACGAAAAGCGAAAATATGGCGATTGCTCCACCGAGGATTGCATAGTTGATTTTCTTATTTTGGTACATCTTCCACATCATAAGCAGCATCGTGACTGCCATCGCAGCGATCATGAGCATGGTCATGTAGGCGCGCATTTCGCTGAAGAAAATATGGTCGAGCGAATAGGTATGTAAATACATGATCGCATACATGACGACAAAACTCACCGCCATCATGACGAAGAATTTTGGGTATGGATTTTTGTTGGAGTCGTGGGTTTGGTGCTGGGTTGACATAGGGGATTTACTTTATCTTATCTATGGTAACAGTACTTCTCTGCGTATATGTTTTACCCAGTAGCGCAAATAATTTACCAGGATAATTAGTCCATTTTATTCTGTGGAATAGGTACTTGGACTAACTCCCAGCTCGCGTTTAAATGCCCGTGAGAATCCAGACAAATGACTGTAGCCAACGGCTTCGCTTATTTCGCTCACTTGTAATTCGCCTTCGCGTAATAGGACAGTGGCCTGTTGAATACGGAGCGTGGTTAGGCGTTCAAGCGGTGTACAGTCAAACACCTTTAAATATGCTCGAACCGCATAGTCATACGGAGCTTCAAGTACGGTGCGTAATTCGTTGTTTACGTGCTTCCATTCAGGGATCGGTCGTCGATTGGCAACTGCTAAAAGTCGTAACTCTATTTGCTCAGCAAGTTGCTCGTCTTCGTCACGAATCAACCCGAATTTTATAACTTGTAATGCCTGTTCGAAGGTGTCGAGTTCTTGTGTAGTCAGCGGTCGAGTGAAGGTCACAAAACCCCTTCCGGTTGAGATTACTTCGATCCCAATATTTTCAGCGAGTTCGGCCAAAGCAAGATCGCAGCGATGGCAAACCATGCCTCGAATCATATAGCGTTGAGGGTTAGCATTCATAAATGGAAATTTTAGGAAGGTGATACCCTATCGTCAATAGACGAACTCACAATGGTGGTCAGCATGGAGTTCGTCTATTGATTAAAGGGTAGTGCAGTTAAAGCTCTTCGGTCACCTTGCCGCAGTTCATCATTTTATCGCCGAAATATGGATTGCGAATTTTTTTTTCGCTTGCTATCCAGTTTGCACCAGCGTTATCAAATGCCATTGGGCAATACTGCACAAACAAATCTTGTTCGCCTTCGCCAAGAACTTTAACAGCGGCCACCATCGGCTCTGTAAGTGCATAGAAGGCAGTACGCGCAGCTTCGATGTCAGGTGCTTGACCGACTGCTGCAGCTTTACTCGAAAGCGCAGGAGCGACTCCCATCCACGCGGTGTGCGCATCTCCCATGGCGCTCATGTCTGCCCCTGCGATTGCTGAGGTAATATCAATTGCCGCAGCTTTTGCTGAGGCTAGGTCGCTGGCTACAAAAGCATCCTTCATGCGCAGGTATGCAGCTGTTGTATTGTTCCATGAAGCCGAAACAGTTATAGGCAATTCTAAAGTATTGGTCGTCACTTCTGGAGTTGGAGCTTCGGTTGTAGACTCTGTCTTGTTAGAACTACACGCTACAAATGCGGCAAGTGTGCAAACAAGTAAAAATGAATTCTTCATCATGATTGAAAGGTTTTAAAAATTGAAAGTATCGACAACGCTTCCGCAAGTGAGCATAGCATCGCCAAAAAATGGGTTGCGAATATTAGAGTCGTCGCTTATCCAATTGGCACCTTCATTTTTGAGGGCCATTGGGCAGTATTCGACGTAAAGTGGTTGGTCTTGTTTTGACGAAAGTCCAAATACTTTAATGGAGTTAATCAATGCTTGTGATATAAACGAAAATTGCGTTCTAGCTGCATCGATGTTATTCGTTTCTAGTAGCGTTTCATAGTGACTATTTAGTGCTTCTAGCTGAGACATCCAGTAATCATGTGCATCTCCCTTGAGTAGCATCATGTCTACTTTTTTAAAGCTTTCGCCAAAACCGGTTGCGTTCGACTTCGCCAGCGCTAAATCACTCTGAACAAAAGCGTCTTTGAGCGGCAAGTAAGCTTTCGCCAAAACGTTAAGTTGGGCTTTAAATGCTGCAGGCGTAGAGGCTTGGTATTCGGGTAGGGCCGCAAGTGTCACGCTCTCCTTTTCTCTCCCTTGAATCGTCACGTCACGATTCATCATTGAAAATTGATTGTTGAGTTGGGCTGCTGCATCTATAGAAAAGGCACCCTTAGTTACTACACGTTCGCCAACGGAAAGTCCCGTATTGATAAGGTAAGAATCGCCTACACGAGCACCCAAATCTACCTCTCTAAATTCGTAACTAGGGACAGCAACGTCGGGTACTTCCACGTAAACGACTGATCGTTCGCCTGTCCACAGCACTGCACTCGCGGGCACAATAGCTTCTCCATCCTTGCTTAACTCTGTTGAATTACTACTTGGCTTCAGTTCTCCACGTACGAGCATCTCAGGCTTTAGCTTTCCGTGGTGGTTTTTGACCTCGACCCGTACACTCGCCGTGCGTGTATTCTTATCGACGAGTGGGTTGATGAAATTAACCTTGCCGCTAAACGTTTGTCCAGGAGCGGAAGGAGTCGAAAATGAAATCCGGTTGCCGACGCGGACTTGCGCCAACTGTTCCTCATAGACGTCGAAGAGTGCCCAAAGATTATTGAAGTTCGTAAGGGTATAGAGCACTTCCCCTTTGGAGATGTAGTTCCCCACTTCAACTTTTTTAGCGACTACAACTCCAGAGGATTCTGCATAAATCGGGAAGGTGCTTACCGGTTCGCCTGTTTCAATCACCCGCTGAATCGTTGCCGCATCAACCCGTAAATTTTTGAGTTTTTGCATCGCTGCCTCACGAAGGCGATCAGCCGTTGCTGCTAAGGCCGAATTGGTGTCCTTTTGTAAGCGTTCAGCTTCGAGTAGTTCACGCTGCGCGGCGACTAATTCAGGTGAATAGATCTCGGCAATCTTTTGACCCGCTCGAATTTCTTCACCTGCAAATCCGACAAGTAGGCGTTCGATCCTTCCAGGGATATGCGCGGTTTGGGTTGCTGCCAATCGTTCATCAGCTGCTAATCGACCACTCAAGGTGATACTTGGTTGTTCATTTGCAGTCTTAGAGCTACCGTCGGCTGACAATACTTCACTCGTTCTTACTCGTGCCATTGCTACTGCAGCCTCGCTCATGGTAAGCACCATCGGGTCGTTAGAACCTGCTGTTTGAGGAATCAAGTCCATGCCGCAGATTGGGCAGTCACCAGGTTCCTCGCGTTGTATTTGGGGGTGCATGGAGCAGGTCCAAATCGTTCTGCTTTCGGAATCCGTCTGCGCCATTTCAGAATGATCATGCTCTTCTTTGGCGGTATCTCCAAAGAGTAAATAGCCACCGAGTATTCCTACCGCTAGGCAAGCCAGACCGATGAGCAACAGGGTTGTTCGAGAGGTGCTAGATGGATTCATAGTGCAAGAATTTTGGTGAGTTGCGCGCGGGCGAGTAGAATGTCATGAGCAGCTTCAACGCGTTCCATTTGAAGGTTGATGAGCTGTTCTTGCAAGC
>CALDTK010000087.1 GCA_937924035.1 uncultured Saprospiraceae bacterium
TTGATGTATTTGCGCAAATGCATCGATCGATCACTCATCTGGTACGCATCGAGTGTGATGAGTTTGTATGCTGTTTTTTGATCTTCGATGGGCGTGCAGTAATAAGCATCAAGTAGGCTACTAAACCGAAGCTTGTCACTGTTTTCGTAGTAAAACTTCAGGAGATCTGCTCGATTCGCCGTTTTTACATCGATTTCATCTTTGAAAATCGTAATATCAGAAAGGCCAGCTCGGGCCTTGGCCTCCATAGCTGGATCGCTGACAAGGCTCATCAAGTCGCGGATTGCACGCTTGTGTCCTTTTCGCGCAGCAAATTCCACCCTGCCGACCAAGCTCGTAGTGTCTAACTCCGATTGTGCATACACCCCAATTCCCAGGAGCAGCAGGGCTCCAAGAGTCAGAATTTTGCGGGAGAGGAGAGTAGAAGGCAATTGAAAGGGTATTGACCCTTATTTAGGCAAACAACGTACCACTAACTTCTACCATGTGTACTAAATTGGTAGATCGTTTTTTTGTTATGCGGCTTCCGCCAAAACCCCAGTTGAATCAGGCTACAAGGCGACTTGCAAACTATCAGTTTTGTAAAGGGTATTTTCGAATCCTAGATAGAACGAAGAACCGAGTTTTTCGATTCCAAAAAATTGGTCATTCCCCACGTTTCCAAATGAATCATTCAATCGCAAAGGTTCGGTCACACTCATCAAGTCTTCAGTGAGCTGATACTGCCAACCTTCTAGTTCTTGTGAGACAAGTTGGTCTCCAAAAACGTCTACAAGGCGCAAGTCTGTTACAATACCAGAGCTCTCCCAAGCTAGGCCTGTATCACTAGTAAACATTGGTGCTAGCGATACTTGCGTCGCATAGAATTTTCCATCGTATTTAAAGATATCTCTGATATCTGTTGGGCTAGGAATCAATGTCTCAAGGACACCAGACTCACTGAGTCGGTACGCGCCAAATTTGGTAGCGATATAGAAGTAGTCGTCGATGAAGCGAATGGAAGACACTACACGCGCATCTTCTCTAACATCGGGGAAGTCGATCAAGCCAACGAAAGAAACATCAGCGAACTCGAAGAAGGTCTGATCAGTAGCAATAGCAAAAATTAGCATGCCTAGTCGGCGCTCATCGCGTTGAATAACAGGTTGCACATAAATAGTTCCTAAGTCATTAAATGCACCAATCTGAGCACCATCATCTTCAATGGCCAGTAGCGATGGAGTCAAACTATCGATTGCAAAACGACGTACTTCTCCTTGATTTAGGACAAGTTGAAACTCAATTGCGTCAGATCCATCACGGGTATCTCGAAGACCTCTTGCGAAAATGAGGTCATTGACGGCTGGTTGACCTAAGGCAGTAAATTGAGGTAAGAAATTTCTAATTTGGATGACACGATCGGTCCCCATTTCAACCCGCAGAAATTCGCTTTTTGTAAATACCTGAAGTTCGTCTTGTGTACTGTGTAAAGCAATGATTCGCTCAATAGTCTCTACTTCGGTATCATCCCAAGCTTCATTCTCGGTATTCATACCTCCATTCATGCCGCCGCCATCATCATCGTCACCACAAGTCACGCATGTGCAAGACCCCATGAATAGCGAGATTCCAAGGATGAACAAAGAAAAAGTAAATCGGCCGATTGCTAAAGGGAAAAATTTCATAAGGTACTGAGTGTGAGAACCACAAAGCTAGGGGTTGCACAGTCACGGGGCTATTGTTTTAGACATGCCCTAAAGTGGTTATGCGCTTCCATCCTAAATCGACGATTGCAATTGCCAAAGTCAAGTTAAGTCTTTGATCCTCTTCAATAAACAAGGAAAGGGAAGCCTAATAAGTAGGCTTCCCTTTTTTATTAATCGATTATCGGGCCACGAATGTTGCTTCATCTACCATGCTTCCCAGGTTTATTCTTGGGACAGCGCACCTCAAAGCTTCCAAAGCCGCGTCTTCCATTGCAAAGATGGATGGCGGACTAGACAAGGACTTATTAAGGTTTGGCGGGCAAAATCCGTCTAGCGCATCTCTGTTTCCTCTGATTCGGGAGGTGAAATCCTCAAAAACATAGACCCCGTTGAAGTCTCTACTCTTAAGCACTCTTCCAGTAGCTGCATTGAGGATAGTAATTCGAGCGTCTGCGTTGGACTGCCTGTAGATGGTTTTGGTGAAAACTGTAGCCTTGATCGTCTTCTCTTCAACCTTGTAAATCGGGCTACCTGAAGTGTCGACTCCCACTTGTTTACGTTCTTCAACGACCCGACGGTACTGATCTTGGGTTTGGTTCCGTGTTGCTGGAGCTACGTAAGGGTTGTCAATGTGAAGCTCAGCAATGAGATGAGCATCAGAAGTTCCCTGTGCGTTGAGTGGGTAAACATCAACCCACTCCCCACTAAGTGCTTGTTCTGCTGCAAGTCCAATCCTATCGATATCACGATCTGATACAGGACCTCTTACATCTAGCGCAACTCGCATTGTTCCTAGGTAGACAGCTCGCCCGCTCAAGGAATTGATTTCACGTGTACGAGAAGCATACCTATCGCGACGTTCCAAACTGGCGAAAGCCTCTCTTGCTGATAACATGTCACCATTCTCTGCCAATGCAAGCAAGTTCTTTGCTTCACGTAAAAGGTGGGCTGCCGCCTCACGCTTCGCTATGACAAGTTCTTGCGCATAAGCAGGCTCAGATGATTGATCAACACGCATGACTCTTTTAGTGCTCAGTCGGATATTTTCAATTCGCCGCTTTCGGCGATCAAGCCTTCCTAAAATGTCAGCCATGCCTTCCCAACGTGTTGGGCTACTACTGTTTCCTAGACGAGATACCTGAGCATAGTCTGATTCCTGCATTAAAGCATAGGCTTGCGCCAAAACTTCTAGTGTCTGTGTTTTCGCATTTGGATTCCGCTCTGCTTGAGAAGCAGCACGTTCAAATGCCTGAGAAGTTTTTCCTTTCTCAAGAAGCTTATGAGGAGCACAAGCGACGAAGAACAAAAGGAGACTTAGAAGAGATGTGAGACGTAACATAACTAGTGGTTTTATGTCTAGACGAAGCTATCTCATTACTCAACGCAATTGTTTTAAGAGGCACCTAAAGTCCTCTTATGATGGTGTTAAAGGATTGCAGAAACTATCACTTTGTGCAGTCCTTTATCGTGCTAAACCATGGCATTTATCAGGTATTCTTGCTGGATTGCAGCATATTCTTGTCATCTGTTAAGAGTTTGCAGTCTTTTTTGTCTTAACTTTTTGAAAATTAAGTAATATTCGAGTTCAATCCGAAGACCCTCAACTAGGGTAGCCCACAGACTTTAAACCACTCAACATCTCAAGTTTCATTCATATGAGGAACTGTTTCCTTTTAGTCGCGAGTTTTTTGCTTTTCACTAACGCATTTGCTCAGCTCCCCACTTTTGAATCTACTGCAAGTCAAGCTCGGCTAAGTCAAGAATCTGCAGACATCATTGGAAAAGAATTTAGCGAATTTCAACGAGTCTCTTTTGACGAGGATGTTTTTAAAGAATTTTTAGATAAAAAAGAAGGCTTCGCTTCGTTCAAACTAGGTCTTGGAGGGGAAGAATGGATCGTTGATGTTGAGCCATTCGATCCTAGATCAGAAGACTATGTACTTCGAGTACAAACGGAGGATGGGATAGAAACTCGACCTAGAACGGAAAACATGTCTTATCGAGGATTTACTCGAGGGCCAAAACCTCAAGAGGTGTGTTTCACAGTAATTGATGATTTCGTTTACGGTTTGATCGCAGAAGAAAACGATGCTTTATTTTTTCAGAGTCTTTGGTTGACTGATCCATCTGCACCAAAGGAGGACTTACTTCTTTTCCGCGGAAAGGATGGTATCCTCCCAGATGACCACATGTGTGGTACAGATGAAGTTTCTCACCAAGCTCCAGCTGCTCATGAAGAGCTCGAGGAACATGATGATTCAGAAGAAGCACGCTCAATGCTTACTTGTTACACGGTCGAGCTTGCGATTGCATCAGATTTTCTCATGTATCAAGCTTACGGTAACAATGTGACTGCTCTTGAGGCCCGTAATGCTGGTGTAATGGCTGCTGTGAACACAGATTATTCTGGACAGTTTGCTGATGACTACATTTTTACAGTCGTTGAGCAATTTGTTTCAACTTGTAATACTTGTGATCCGTGGACTGCTAGCACAAATGCAGGAACCCTTTTGAACAGCTTTACTGGTTGGGCAGGTGGTGGCTTTAGTTCAGCACACGATCTAGGACAACTGTGGTCAAATCGGAATTTCAGTGGGTCTACGATTGGAGTCGCTTGGCTGAATGGGCTTTGTGGTGGTAGCCGGTATCACGTTCTAGAAGATTTCACATCCAATGGAAACTTAACTCGTGTCCTTGTTAGTCACGAAATTGGACACAACTTTAGCTGTACACACGATGCAGGTGGTAGTCCATTTATTATGGCCCCTGCTGTACAGAATACAGCAACTTGGAGTGGTGCCTCAATCGGATCTGTAAATGGATTTGCTCCAACGCGAAATTGCCTTTCTTCTTTCAATTGTGGAGGTCCAACTCCACCTGTAGCGAGTTTTATAGGTACTCCTCAGTCTGTGTGTGAAGGCCAACAAGTAACCTTTACAGACCAAAGTACAGGAGCAGACAGCTGGTCTTGGAGCTTTCCAGGTGGAAACCCAAATACATCTACTGACCAAAACCCAGTAATTACATATGTTTCTCCAGGGGTACACGACGTAACCCTCACAGTTACGAATACATTTGGTAGTGATACAGAGACTGCGCTGAGTTACATCAACGTTGATCCGCTTCCAATTCCAAATTTTACAGCTACGGTTATTGCTCCGTTGGTTGTTGAATTCGAAAATCTAACCGCCGGAGCTCTTGGTTACTCGTGGAGTTTTGGAGATGGTAACTTTAGTAGTCAGTTTGAGCCAACTCACACCTACGCGGCTCCAGGTAATTACAATATTGTCCTTACAGCATTCAATAATTGTGGGCAGAGAGTAACAGAAATCTTCTTTGATGTTTTAGTACCCCCTTCAGCCTCCTTCACAAGTACTGCTCCAACAGGGTGTGCTCCACATAGTGTCTCTTTCACTAACACAAGCACGGGCGTAGTTGATACCTATGCTTGGCTCTTCCCCGGAGGAACTCCATCTAGTAGTAGCCTTGCCAACCCTACCGTAGTTTATGATAGTCCAGGGACATATGATGTTGAACTCACTGTGTCGAATTCCACTGGAGGAACGACCAGCGCTCAGGTTGATTATATCACCGTTGAGGATGTTCCGACAGCAGGTTTTAGCGAAAGCGTAACAGGTACAGACCTGACCATAACCGACACGAGTGTTGATGCAGACACGTATAGTTATGATTTTGGTGACGGTAACTCAAGCACAGATGCCAACCCTACCCACACCTATAGTATGGGAGGAACTTTCACGGTTACTCAGACTGTCACAAATGCTTGCGGTACAGATATGGCTACGACAACTGTAACGATTTCATCTGCTCCATCAGCTTCTTTTAATAGTCCCGGCGAGGTTTGTTTTGGCGATCCCGTAACCTTGACCTCTACTTCCAGCGGAAGTGTCACTTCATTAACGTATGACATTACTCGACCAGACGGATCGATGTTTTCTTCTAGTCAAGATCCTTACACTTTTACTCCAACTCAGCGCGGGAGTTATGATGTTGCGCTCACAGTGAGCAATGCAACTGGCTCTTCAACGACTTCAACAACAGCCGCAATCGTCGTCCTCGATGCTCCAACGGCAAGTTTTGCTTTTAATACAAGCGGTCAAACCGTAAACTTTATGGGAAGCGTGATGCCGGTTCTACAAGGAGCAAACGCTACTTACAGCTGGGATTTTGGAGACACTAATTCAAGTACTGATCAAAATCCTATGCATACGTATAGTGCTCCAGGAACTTATACGGTAGTTGTAACAGCAAACAATGGCTGTGAATCTGATGCGAGTACCCAGACTATCACAGTAGGTACTACACCTAGCGCCACCTTTGTGAGATCTCCAAGTGGAGATATTTGCCCAGGTGACCAAGTAACCTATACTGCAAATGTGAGTGGCTCTACCACTTCAATTACGTGGGATTTACCTGGAGCTTCGAATACAAGCCCAACTGGTTCAATGGTTACCGTAAGCTATGCGCAGAGTGGAACTTGGGATGCATCCGTTCAAGTTTGCAATGCTTTAGGTTGTAATACCACGGCTAGTCCTGGAGAAGTCAATGTAACTGCCTTGGTGGTCGCAGACTTTTCGGTAACTACTCAAGGAGCTTTAGGTATTTCTATATCTAACTCATCTGCAAATGGTTCAAGCTATAGCTATGACTTTGGTGATGGGAATGGTTCATCTAGTGAGAATCCTACGCATACTTACAATGCTCCCGGAACCTATACGATTGAACAGACGGTCACTGGACCTTGTAATACCGATGTTAAAGCAATGACGGTAACCGTTGGGCAGGCTCCTACAGCTTCATTCGATTCGAATCCTTCAAGTAACACCGTAATTTGCCCAGGAGAAACGATCGCTTTTACAAGTACGAGTTCAGCAGCAAGCACATATGCATGGAGTTTTCCTGGCGGTTCACCATCTAGCTCTACGGCTGAAAACCCTGTAGTAATGTATGGTATGCCAGGTGTTTATGATGTTACGCTAACGGTTACAAATGCCTTGGGGTCAGATACTGAAATGATTTCGAATTATGTTTCTGTCGCAGAATTACCAAGTGCAGCATTCACTAGCAACGTGAATGGGCTTACCGTGAATTTTACAGATCAAAGCACAAATGCGACCAGTTACGCCTGGAACTTTGGTGACGGTAATTCCTCATCTATGGCTAATCCATCGCATGCGTATGCAAACGCAGGAACATTCACAGTGACCTTGGTTGCAACAAATCCTTGTGGTACCGATCAGACAACTTCAACGGTTACAGTCGTTGCCGCCCCTGTTGCAACAATTTCTAATAGCGGGGCACAAGGCTGTGCTCCTCACACGATCTCTTTTGATGCTTCAAATTCAAGCGGATTAGGTTCTGTTATGTGGAGCTTCCCTGGAGGGACGCCAGCGACATCAACAGCAATGATGCCGACGGTGGTTTATAACGGGGCAGGAACTTTCGATGTAAGCCTAACGGTAACAAATAGTGAAGGAACAGACACGGAAACGTTAACCGATCTGGTGGTTGTCGACCTGGCACCAATGGCTTCATTTACGAGTAGTGTCAATGAACTGACAGCAACCTTTGCAAACACAAGTACGGGTGGAACCAGCTTCTCTTGGGATTTTGGTGATGGCACTAACTCAGCCAATCAATCAGCCATTCACACGTATGCAATGAGTGGAACCTACACAGTAATTCTTGATGTAACCAACAGCTGTGGAACAGAAAGCTTCTCAGAAACAATAACTGTACTTGCTTCGCCTGTTGCTGCATTTAGTCAGAACGCGGAGAGCGGTTGTGCTCCATTAGTAGTCACTTTCGATGCGAGCAATTCCACTGATGTAGGAACCGTGCTCTGGACATTCCCAGGAGGTATGCCTAGTACGAGTACTGAAATGATGCCTACGGTTACTTATTCCACAGGGGGAACTTACGATGTTCAACTTACTGTCAATAACGCATCAGGAACAGATACCGAAATCGCTTCGAATTTGATTACGGTTGCACCGCTTGCAGTCGCTGGATTTAATGCTGATGTGAACATGCTGATGGTAGACTTTGAGAGTACGTCGACCAATGTTGATTCATATAGCTGGGACTTCGGAAATGGAGAGGTGAGTATTGAGCCTAATCCAAGTATTACCTATCTGCTTGCAGGTAGTTACGATGTGACACTCAGGGTTTCAAATGCCTGTGGGACAGATGTTATTACACAGACGGTAGTAGTTGCAGAAGGTTTGCCAAATGCTGAATTTTCGATCAGCGAGACTTCTGGCTGTGCACCTCTTGTAGTGTCATTGACTGATTTAACAACTGGCGATCCATCAGCGTGGTTATGGACCGTAACCAGTAATACTGGTGCTAACCTTACAAGTACAGAGCAAAATCCACAGTTTACACTTACTCAAGCTGGAGTCTACACCTTTACTCTAGAAGCTACGAATGGAGCTGGGTCCACCACTGAAGTACGAAGCGATGTGGTAACTGTGCTTGCTGCTCCTACAGCTGTAATCTCGGTTGTTTCAATTGTAGATGCATCCGTTCAATTTGAAGCAACGTTGGTCGACGTCGACTCCTACTTATGGGATTTTGGAGATGGCAATACGTCTACAATTGAAGATCCACTTCATACGTATGTAGACAACGGGTCTTATACTGTCACGTTGACTGCAACCAATGAATGTGGTGAAGTCTTAGAGACGTTGTCAGTAGACATCATGGTCTCAGGTTTAGGAGAACTTCCTGAGAATGCGGAGTTCAATATTTTCCCTAACCCTACAGGAGATCTAGTAACTTGGGTATTGCGCGGGGTACCTTCAGAAAGTGTAACGTTGGTTATTACTGATGTCCTTGGAAGAGAAGTAAAACGAGAGCTACACGGCGCAGCATCGGCCTTTCGGCAAAACCTGTCCTTTAAAGATTGGGCTGCAGGTACTTATGTTGTCAGAATCGTAGCCGAGAGTTATGAGCACCAAGTTCGTGTGGTAAAGCAGTAATCGCGGTTTTTTAATTCGAAAAGCCCTTGTAACTAAGAAGTTGCAAGGGCTTTTGTGTTTCTAGTTTTCTTTGTAATTTTAAATGGAATAGGTGCACTATGCTTATTTATAATTATTCCCAATTCAAGATGAAAGTATATGAAGAAGGTGTTTATTCTAGTCCTCTATGTCACTGGCCTATTTGTAGTTCAATTGAATGCGCAAAGCCCCGTATGTGGCGCTGCTACTGAGTTTTGTGCGGTGATTAACCGGAGTTTTCCAGCTGGTACGAATAGTCCAAACCCTTCAGCAGGTAATGATTATGGTTGTCTTCCAGTACAGCCAAACCCAAGCTGGTTCTACTTGCGTACCTCTGATACCGGCTCGGCTGTAATTGATTTGATTAGCACTCCTTCTGTTGATATTGATTTTGCACTTTGGGGACCATTTTCATCCTTAAGTGATGCTCTAGGCAATTGCGGAAGTTTAGGTAGCCCAGTAGATTGTAGTTATGAATCTTCAACCAACGAAACGATAAGCCTTTCATCTGGAAGACCAGGAGAGTATTTTTTGCTGTTAATCACAAATTTCAGTAATCAACCAACGCAAATTTCAGGGCACACGACAAGTTCTATTTTATCTTGTAATGCATGCTTGGCAGAAGGTGGAAACCTGACGCCAGATAATCAAGTAGGGTGCTTTGCGACATTGGATAACATAGAGGCGGATTTTGGTGCACTTACCCCTAGTACTACAGAATTTGGGTACAATATGGTTGTTAAGGATCCTGCTACCGGATTGATTATCCAAGAGTTCATTGGTACTACCCTGTCACCAGGCTTACTCGGTCCAGGTACTTTCAGCGTTTGTGGAATTAGCTATGACTACGAAAGCGCTCCAGCTACATTTATTGGGCAAAATTATGATAGCATTCAAGCCGATTTAGCTTCTGCAATGCCAAGCTTTTGCGGTGACTTTTCAGACGGCTGCGTAGACGTAACGATTCTGCTTGCTGCTCCTACAGCGGTAATCTCGATTGCTTCAATTGTAGATGCATCCGTTCAATTTGAAGCAACGTTGGTCGACGTCGACTCCTACTTGTGGGATTTTGGAGATGGCAATACGTCTACAACCGAGGATCCACTTCATACCTATGTAGGCAACGGGTCTTACGCTGTTACGTTCACAGCAACGAATGAATGTGGCGAAGTTGAAGAGACGTTGACTGTAGACATTTTGGTCTCTGGTTTAGGAGGACTCCCCGAGAGTGCAGAGTTCAATATTTTCCCTAACCCTACAGGAGAAATAGCTACATGGGAACTTCGTGGCGTACCCACAGAAAGTGTAACGTTGGTTATCACTGATGTACTAGGAAGAGAAGTAAAGCGAGAGCATTACGGTGCAGCATCGGCCTTTCGGCAAAACCTATCCTTCATGGACTTAGCTGCGGGGACTTATGTAGTGGGAATTATAGCCGAAAGTTACGAGCACCAAGTTCGTGTAGTGAAGCAGTAGAGCATTCTCCTCCGTTTTGTGAGCGATTATTTTTCTTGCGAAATTCGATCTAGAACTTCATGAGTGAAGTCATGTCTTGAACTTGTGCGTCAGCTGGAATTTCAAGAGCTGATAAGTCAGCTTGGTCGCCTACGGCCAATACCCTTACATAGCTATGAATTACTTTTTTGCCACCACTAGTAGTTGTGTGGCTCTCGAGAGCAATAGCATTGGGCATGTCTTCGATAGACGGGGCTAGACTGCTCATATTTCTATTTTTTCCACTAAACATGGCCTCTGCAAGCTCTCCCCAGTCTATGCCATCCACATTTGCAATCCAAGATTCTGTGACGTTGCCATTGCTCTTCACGATATACTTTCTGGTGTCATATCCTAGAATGGTTTTTCTGTCAGGAGTTTCCTCTATCGTTTGAACTAAGTCTTTCATCATCCCATTTCCAAGCTTCATTAGAGGCATTTTGACTGCGGCAATCTCTCCGTTTTTGTCTTTTGTAATTGTGGTTATGCATCGAGCATTGAAATCCATGATGAGATGTCCCTTAGCCCCAGTATTAGCTGTGACTAAGGCATATCGGGAGTCTCCAAATACCATGGCGTATTGTCCAGATTCTTTGTCGACTTTCCTGCCCTTTTTCTCCGTTTCAAATTCCATTACAATTTGAATGGGAGAAAACTCTATCGATTGTGTCATTTGTTCAAAATGGCATTCGGATTTTAATGGAGATTGAGGGCTCGTAAATTGAGGTATGCATGTGAGTGCGAAAATTAGGAATGAGTACATAGTGTGGTTTTGTTAGGTGATTAGACGGTATTTGAAAGTAAAACACCGTCATGGTGGAGACTAACCTAATTTATGGATTGTGCGTTTGGCCTTTTGCTTGGTACTTTGCAAGTCGTATTGTACGATAAGTTTTGAAGCGCAAATGTTAGTCTTCGTCAAACTTGACTGAGTTACAGCGGCTAAATCAACAGTAAATGAAGAAGGTCTTTTTTCTGATCCTCTGTTCTCTAGGGCTTTTTCAAGCTCAATTACACGCTCAAAGTCCAATATGTGGGGCTGCTACTGAGTTTTGCGCGGAAAACAACATCAGTTTCCCAGCGGCTACAGGAGGTTCAAATCCTCCAGCAGGCAATAATTATGGGTGCCTTTCAACACAGCCTAATCCGGCTTGGTACTATATGAGTACCACCGCTGCAGGTTCAGCAATCATTAATTTAACCAGCGCCCCGTCGCTAGACATAGATTTTGCACTCTGGGGGCCTTTCACTTCTCTAGCAGATGCGCTAGGAAATTGCGGTAGCCTAGGAAATCCAGTAGACTGTAGCTATGATCCATCTCCAAATGAAACAGTAAGTCTTTCGTCTGGAGGGCCAGGAGAGTTTTTCATTCTTCTAATTACAAACTTCAGTAATCAACCAACCGACATAACAGGTACTACGACAAGTACTATTTTATCTTGTAACGCATGTTTGGCGGAAGGTGGGAGTTTAATGCCCGGGAATCAAGTGGGGTGCTTCTCCACTTTGGATGACATTGAGGTGGATTTTGGAGCTTTTACTCCTAGCGTTACAGAATATGGGTATACCATGGTGGTTAGAGATCCTATCACTGGGACAATTACTCAAGAGTTCATTGGGACGACTTTATCACCGACATTACTCGGTCCAGGTACTTTTAGCGTTTGTGGAATTAGCTATGAGTATGCAAGCGCCCCATCTTCTTTTGTTGGGCAGAACTACAATAGCATTCAGACGGACTTAGCTTCAGCGATGCCAAGCTTTTGCGGTGATTTATCTGATAACTGTGTAGACATCACAATCCGACCTGATCCTATACCAAGCTTTGTTGTAGACTCGGTGTGTTTGGGAGCAAGTGCGCCGAACTGTCCGCTAATTAACAACACCTACATCTGTAATCCTGGTGCAGGTTCATTCACAGTCCAGACGCCTTTCGGATGTGACTCGACTGTGTCCTATTTGATCACCCCAAGAGGGTCTATTGTAGAAGTTGATTCAGTTCAAGTTTGTCCAGGAGAACCTTACACCTATAACGGTGTCGATTATTTCGCTCCGGGACCTGCTGTGATTAATATCCCAACTTCAAGCACCGGCTGTGATACCACGCTTTACTTATTTGTCCAAGAAGAACCTCTTTTTGCGTTCATCACTCCTCCTATTTTCAACCTAGACTGCCTCAATCCAGATGTCTTACTTAATAGCGCGGGATCTTCCTCTGGACCAAATATCTCCCAAACTTGGACCGGTCCAACAGGAGTATTGGGAACGGGACCGACAATCACTGTTTCTGATCCTGGAACGTACACACTAACAGTTGTTCGGGTTGATCCACGAACACTAGAAGAGTGTACTGTTACTGCTACGGCTCTAATTACTGAATCTCCAGCTGAAACGGGTCAACCTGTAGCAAATGGACCAGCATCCTTATGTATTGGAGAAGATGGAGTTTACAGCTATTCGTACACTGGTCCGAATGGGCCCTATACATTTTCATACGATATTCGGAATGTACCTGCTACAGTAGTTTCCGATATCCCAGGATCATTAACGCTCAATTTTACTTCGAGTGGTACGGCTGAGGTTTGCTTTACAGCAACTGGAGGCTGTGGCCCAACTCCAGAAACTTGTGTAACTACATTGATCCAAGCACCTGTAGCTGCAGATGCCGGTCCAGATGCTTCATTTTGTGCTTTAAATGGTAATGTCACTGGTAACCCTGCAGGAGGTATTTGGAGTGCCCTTACTGGCCCTAGTGGTGCAGGATTAGTGACAAGCCCCAATCAGCCTTCTACAAATGTTTCGGCTGGTAGCCCAGGTACATACGCTTTTGAATATGCATTCAATGGGAATTGTCCCTCGGCAGACACCGTACTCATCACCTTCGCTGATCCTTTAGCGATAATCAATACCGATGAAACATGTAACAACGCCACACTAGAATATACCGTAACCTTCGAGATCACAGGAGGAACACCTCCATATTCCACTACCGGCACGCCAGGCACTTTGGCTGGTAATCTCTTCTTTAGCGATCCAATTGCTTCTGGGGACAGTTACAGCATTGTTGTCTTAGATGCGAATGCCTGCCCTGCTACAGTACAAGGGAGTTTCAATTGCGCTTGTACAACGGAAGCTGGCGATATGCCAAGCACGTTGATTGAAGTGTGCGTTCCAGATAGCATTCAATCCGGAGTAGTGTCAAATGAGGTTAATGACGGGGACGATGTAGGAACTTACGTTCTGCACACGAGCCCAACAGATGTGCTTGGTACAGTCCTTCAGACGAACCCAACACGTTGGTTCTACTTTCAAGCACCTGTCGCTGTAGACGTCACCTACTACGTGAGTTACATCATTGGAACTGATGATGGTAATGGTAATCCTGATCCAAACGACCCTTGTTTTGACGTAAGTGTCGGACAGCCTGTTATATGGCGAACGAGCCCACCAATAGATGCAGGGTCTAATCAAACGGTATGTGGTCTTTCTGCAGATTTAGATGCTACTGGTACGCCTGGGCTTTGGACCGTTCCAGCCGGTACATCAGTGAGTTCTGTTGCAGATCCCCGAGCAACTTTTACTGCTTCTTCTGCAGGAACCTACATCCTCACCTGGTCTTCTGATGGGGCATTATGCCCTGCTAGCGATCAAGTTGAAATTACGGTTACCGAGCCAATAAACACGGTGAACGTTCAAGAAACATGTGATAACATCACGCAGGAGTATGTTCTGACATTCGAGATTACAGGGGGGACTCCACCTTACATTACCACAGGGACTCCTGGTACAGTGGCCGGCAACATTTTCACGAGTGATCCAATCGCTTCTGGAGATTCTTACAGCTTGGTAGTATTAGACGCTAACGGATGCCCAGCTACTGTTCAAGGAAGTACAACTTGTAACTGTGCGACGGATGCAGGAGACATGCCAAATACGTTATTGGAGGCTTGCATCCCCGCTGATATACAAGCAGGTTTGGTTTCCAATGAAACCTTAGATGGAGACGATGTTGGTACGTACGTACTTCATACGAGTTCCTCGGGAGCACTAGGCACAGTCTTTCAGACGAATTCTACGAGCCTGTTCTCATTCCAGGCCCCACTTGTCGTGGATGTAATCTATTACGTCTCATTTATCGTCGGAACCGATGATGGAAATGGTAATCCAGACCCTAATGATCCTTGTTTTGACGTAAGTATCGGACAACCCATCGTTTGGAGAGACATACCTGTTCTTGAAGCTGGGCCTGATGAAGCGCTTTGTGGATTATCGACTACACTTCAAGCAACTGGCGGTCCTGGATTATGGACAGTCCCTGCTGGGACTAGCGTGAGTAGCACAAGCGATCCTAATGCAACTTTCTCTTCAACTACCTATGGGACATTCCTCCTCACTTGGTCTTCAGATGGTGCTTTTTGCCCAACGGATGATGCTGTCGAAATAACCTTCAATGAAGATCCGCAAGCAACCAACTCGTTCGATTGCGATTCAGGTGATCCACTCGCAACAGTTACCATAACAGCAAGCGGCGGTCAAGCGCCTTACACGTTGGTTGGACTCCCTCCGTCAGGTCCTGGACCTGTTTTCACCCTAAGCTTACCAGCAGGTGTTCCTTACAGCTTTTCGATTGTTGATGCCAATGGATGCAGCTCAGTTACCTACACGAATACGCCGAATTGTGATTGCCAAACAGAAGCTCCTACATTAACAACTGGAGCATCCTTATGTGCAGGAGAACAGGTTCAGTTACCTGCCGCTACTGGAGGTGTTGATGATGGAAATGATGTAACTACATATATTCTCTATGAAGGCTCTGCAACAAGCATTACAAATGTTCTTGCAACTTCTTCGTCGCCGAGTTTCCCTTGGGATGTCAGCTACCTCTCAGGAACAACTTACTATATCGCTGCAGTAAGAGGAAATGACGATGGAAGTGGGGGAGTAGATCCGTCTGATCCATGCATAGATATTTCGCTAGGAGTAGCCGTAATATGGAACGCATTACCGACCATTATGCTCGATGATGCGATCACTTGTGAAGGTGATACCGCAAGAGTAACTTTCCAGTATTCTGGATCTTTGCCTGCTGAAATTGACTTGGTTCTTGGTGGTATTATGCGAACGGTCAACATATCAGCCACTGCTGGTGAATTTACATTCTTTGGAGAGCAAGGTGTGGTTAGTGTTTCAAGCTTACGCGAAAACCCAGGTTGTGAAAATACTGGAGTAACAAATACAGCGAATGTCTCCATCCAAACCATTCAATCCCCAGTGCTTGAGCCAGACTTTAGCCTTTGTAATAGTAATTTGACCAGTGACCCATTCGAACGGGATCTTTCAACGATGGTCGTTTCTGGAGGCGGAGGAACGTGGACTAGTCCTGATGCTCCTGGAGCTTTGACTGGAACAAATTTTAGTGGCTTAGGTCTAGCACCCGGTCGTTACTTACTTGTCTATGAAACAGCGGCTGTTGCTTCTTGCCCAAGTCAACGAGCTGACCTTTTTGTTACCATTCGAGATTGCTCATGTCCAAACCTGACTCTAATTGGGCCAGGGGTGTTGTGTAATAATAATGCACGTATCCAGCTCGACGGATTGCTAGAAGAGGCACAGGTTGGAAATTGGAGTTTGACAGCTACTCCAGCAGGCACACAGCCGGCTCTACTTACTGGTGGCTTCTTTGATGCAACAAGCGCGGATGCAGGGACATATCGTTTGTTATTCACCCTTACACAAGGAAATGTCGCCGGCTGCCCTGATACGGCGTCATTGGCCATCACTGTTGCTCGACAACCATTAGCTGGATCTTCAACTGGAGATCTTACTTTCTGTGAAGGAGACACTGATGTTGTGAGCCTCGCAAGTTTGCTCACTGGACAAGATGCAGGAGGCGATTGGGTTAATCTCAGTGGAGGTGCAGCTCCTCTCAACGGTTCAGTTGATATTTCGATGCTAGCTGCAGGTGACTACACCTATGAATATACTGTTACTGCACCCTCGCCATGTAATTTTGCGCGTGCTGAGATTCAAATATCAGTAATTGAGGCTCCACAAGTAGATGCTGGAGCAGATGTTACGCTTACTTGTACAGAACGCATAGCTGATTTAGGTTCTAGCCCAACTCCAGGAATTAATTACAGTTGGTCAGATGCCTCAAATGGTAATCAACTAGGGAGTTCCTCTACCTATCAAACAGATCTTTCAGGTCTTTATGAGTTAACAGCTACAAATAATGCTGGCTGTAGTGCTACTGATCTCGTAGAGGTAGTTGTCTCTAATGATGTACCCGAAGTCTACGTTTCACTTCAGCCGATTAGCTGTGCAAATGAAATGGATGCATCTGCTAGGATCGATAGCATTGCAGGTGGGCAAGGACCATATACTGTGAGCTTTAATGGCACTCGAACGAACGAGCGAGCTTGGAGCGAACTAGGAGGAGGAGCATATCAAATCGAGGTGGTTGATGCGAACGGTTGTACCGCAGATGCACTTACGTTCGACATTGTTGAACCAACTGAATTTGATGTATTCCTCGATGCTACGATGAGCACTAACAACGGAAGTGGAGAGATAAGACTTGGTGATACCGTCTTTTTATCTGCTACAACTACTGGAGATACTGCAGCAGTTGTTCAATGGACACCAGCTCAATATGTAGCTTGTGATACCTGTGCAAATACATTTGGAATACCTCCCGCTTCACTGACCTATGCTGTCAGTTTAGTAAGTGGAAATGGTTGTACTGCAGATGACTTTATCCAAGTCATTGTAAGAGATGAGCGAGTAGTTTATTTCCCTACTGGGTTTAGTCCAAACGGAGATAATGTAAACGACTTCTTCTTCCCTCAGGCTCCAGAGGGCTTGGTGAATAAAGTCAACTCATTCATCATATTAGATCGATGGGGAGAGGTTGTTTACCGCTTGAATAACTTTGATATCAATGTTCGAAGCTTAGGGTGGGACGGCAGGCTTGACGGAGAAGAAATGAATCCACAAGTATTTGTTTTCGTTGCCGAGGTGGAATATTTCGACGGTAGAACTGAGCTATTTAAAGGGGACTTCAGTCTCATTAAGTAACGAATACTACTACTCGTCGATCATTTGTTAGGCAATAACCTAGACTAGTTATGTAAGCATGCATTTTGGAGACTACTTTTGGTAATCCAGTTTTCTGGACTTCTAAGCAAACACTATGCGCACACTCTACACACTTTTCTTATCAAGCCTACTCCTACTTTTACTTGCTACCGAAGGACTAGCACAGTGTCCAAGTGTTATTCAAGGAGATCCTGTAGCAGGTAGTGCTTGCTATTTTTGTCCATTTCCTGCCGGCGGGATTAGTGGTACTAACTTGGGATCGCCACCAACCTTAGGTGGAGCTTGGTGTACAAGTATTGAAAATGATCAGTTTATAGGGTTTACTGCGATTTGTAATACAGTACAATTCGGAGTTCAAGTTTCGAATTGTGCAGGTGGAACAAATGGAGATGGACTCCAAATAGCAATCGTTGACGCAGATTTTAATCTTTTTAATTGTGTATCAGGAATAGTTAGCGGTTCGACCTACAGTGCCACTTTACCGGCCTGTGGAGACTATTATATCCGATTAGATGGTATTTCGGGATCAGCGTGCGACTATACCATTACGCCTGCCGCGGGAGTTTTGGATGACAATTTTATGGCGCCTACAGCCCCTGCTACAATTAGCGGTCCTACATTCTTATGCGCAGATCAGTCAGGCCAATACCAAGTAACTCCACCTTCTGGATTAAACGCGTGTCCTGGTGGAGCAAGTATCTGCTCGAGTCTTTGTTGGGATATTTCATATAGCTCGCCTTTGCTCGCTTCAGAAGTAACAGCCACGCCCACCGATGCTTTTGGCTTTGGATGTATCGATAACCAAGAAATGGTTGTTGAGATTATGGTCGGCGATCTGAGCAGCTTGCCACCAGGATCTACGGATACGATCTTCCTAAGCTCTACACCTGATTTTGGTTGTGCAGGACCAGGAACTCAAAGTGAAGTACTAGAAATAATTGTATCGAGGCCTCCAGATAGCTTCGCTATCGTATTTACTTGCCCTGGCGAAGACTATTTTTTAAATGGAACAGGGTATTCTCCAGGAGGTCACGTTGTCGAACTTTTTGACCCGTCAGGATGTCCTTTCGATTTGAACCTCACTGTTCAACAATATCCTCCAAACTTTGGGCCCACTCTCCCTCTAGCGGTTTGTGGTTTTACTGGAGCTACCATTTGTCCTAGTAACCCAATCGTTAACCCAGCTCCTGGGTTGAATACCTGTAATCTCGGGCCTATTGCAGCCAATGGGTGTGACTCATTAATTCAATATGATGTCTACTATCTTGATCCAATGGCGGAGATTACTGCGTTAGATACCGCATTGGATTGTACCATGCCTACCGTTACTGCTTCAGTAATTCCAGGTTCAACACAAGGAGATACAATTGCATACGATTGGACCACAAACGGAGGAACATTTACAGCGAATGGCGACAATACTGTAATCACCATTTCAGATTCTGGATCATATTTCTTAGAAGTGATCATGTGGAGCGATGCTGATCCTTCCCAAACGTGTACAGCTCGCGATACAGTAATTGTAACAAGCCTCTCCTCAAATCCACTGGATACACCTATGATAACGGGACCAATAGGCGTTTGTGTAGGTGCGACAGCTACCTATTCAACGATGGCTGATCCAAACCTGACCGCTTACAATTGGAGTGCTGTAGGATCTACGACGTCATTCCCTTCCAGCAACACCTTTGATGTTGTTTGGAATACTGCAGGAACGTATGATGTTTGTTTAACAGTTGAAGACATTTGTCAAACTAGCGAAGAACGCTGTATCGAAGTTGTCGTCGGTAATGACCAGCCTACTTTCACTTTAGAAGGTGCCACTGCTTCTTGCGTTAACGGTCAGCTTGCTCTTGGCATTACCCCTTTCCTTTCAACAATCAATTACACGATTACAGGAATTCCTCCGGGGGCGACAGCAGTCATAGATAATGATACCGTAAGAGTAACTGTTGCCAACAGCGGAGGAGACATTTGTATTACTGGTCAAGGTAACTGCGGCCCTTCAACAGAAATATGTGAAACGCTTAATATTAGCGGAAGTGCCGGAGCCCCACAAATTAGCGGACCTTCTCCAGTTTGTGCAGGAGATCCCTTCCTTTATCAAATAGCTAGTGATCCACTAATCTCTCAAATTGTTTGGACCATAACAGGAGGCACGTTGAGTTCGTCAAATACGACAGCAACTACGGTTACTTGGACCGTTGGGACAGGAAGAGAAATCTGTGTTGAAATAACAGATAATTGCGGTGTGGTACAGCAAGACTGTCTACCTGTGGTGGTAAACCAAGGTCCAACGGCTACGATGAGAGGGGGCGGACGATACTGTGCAGGAAACAATGACATAACTGTCGAAGTAGATTTCACTGGACTACCTCCTTTTACGTTTACCTATCTCGTTGGCGGTACACCGCAAACATTTTCTTCCAATGTATCTCCGTATGTAATTAATACGCCAGTCCCAGGAAATTATACCTTGACTGGGATTTCAGATGCTTCAGGCTGTGTAGGCATGATGAGTGGATCTGCTATGGTTGTCGAAGATCCTTTGCCAACGGCAAGCCTTTCAGGTGCTTTTGATTTATGCGCTAACTCAGGAAATCAAATTTCATTTGATGTTACGCTAACAGGTACAGGGCCTTGGGAATTAGAGCTTGCATTAGATAATGCTCCTTTGACGCCTGTTACAGTAAACGCTTCGCCGTATACGGCAACTGTTTCAACAGCTGGAACTTATACGGTTAGTAGTCTTATAGACGCTACTACCTGTGCAGGTTCTGGATCAGGATCAGTTGTGATTACAGAGCGTCAACCAGTAAGTATAGTTTCTGTCCAGGACTCTTGTCTTACCAATAACGGCGGGTTTATTGTAATTGTCGAATTGACAAATGGAGATATAGCAACCTATCAAAACACAGGTTCAAACACTGGAAGTTTTAGCGGAAGCGTATTCACATCAGATCCAATCCCTTCAGGAAATGGATATTCATTCATTTTTAGTGACCAATTCGGTTGCAGCCCTCAGACGGTTACACAAGCTATTGTTAATTGCAATTGTGCAAATGAGGCAGGCTCGATGGCTCGAGATACTGTGAGCCTTTGTGGACCAGGTACCATTACACTTCCCGCTTCTACCAGTGGGCAAGGGGCAATGGGAGAGCCAAATGATGTATTAGCTTTTTACCTACACACTGGAGCGTTTGGATCACTAGTAGGTGTATTAGATTCTGCACTAACTCCAACCTTTACGTTTGATGCAGCTCGATACTCACTTGATCAAGTTTATTATGTATCGGCGGTAAGTGCAGATGGCACGGCTGCAGGCTTCCCTGATCAATCTGATCCTTGTTTGGACATCGCTCTTGGTCAACCAATTGTTTGGCGCAGTCAGCCAACAGTTCAAATTATCGGGGTGGCGGATGCATGCGCAGGAGATGAAGCTATTGTCTCTTTACTACTCACAGGTAATTTTCCGATTACGGTAAACTATACCCTCGGTGGAATAGCAGCAAGCCAAACGTTTGCCGCAAGCCCTGCGAGCCTTCGTATTACGGTACCAACAACAGCCCAAACATTCGCACTCACAAGTATTGCAGATGCTTTTGGCTGTTCGACGGCAAATTCCTCCTCAGAAATTATTGACCCGTTGGAGGAGGTGGCAATCACCGGTCTCGATGCTATTTGCGATGCTTCGGCACAAAATTATACGGTGACTTTCATGATCTCTAGCGGAGATGTTGCGACTGCAATGGTGTTACCTGCAGGAAGTGGAACCCTGACTGGGAATGTGTTCACTTCAAATCTCATCCCTTCTGGTACTGGATACAGCTTTACTGTTGCTGACGATAATGCATGTAATATGCTTCCCGTGACTGGGGGGCCAGTGAATTGTAATTGTCCAAATAGTGCAGGTACCATGGCGCAGGATACTGTCAGCCTTTGTGGTCCTGGAAACATAACACTCCCTGCAGCCTCAAGTGGCCAAGGTGCCACCGGTGAGCCGAACGACGTATTAGCTTTCTATCTCCATTCAGGGCCCTTCGGTTCGCTCGCTGGAGTGTTGGATTCTGCATTGACACCGAGCTTTACATTCGATCCCGCACGATTTGCTTTTGACCAAGTTTATTATGTTTCTGCCGTAAGTGCAGATGCAACAAGTGCAGGTTTTCCTGACAGATCGGACCCATGCTTGGATGTTGCCCAAGGCCAGCCAATTGTATGGCGCAGCCTGCCAACAGTACAGCTCAATGCAGTTTCAGATGCTTGTGCAGGAGATGAAGCCATCGCAACCCTAATCCTTACAGGCAATTTTCCTCTTACCGTAAATTATACTTTAGGCGGAATAGCAGCAAGCCAAACCTTTGCAACTAGTCCTGCAAGTCTTCGTGTTACCGTTCCTACTACTGCTCAAACTCTTGCACTCATTGATGTTGCAGATTCGTTTGGTTGTAGTTCAACAAACTCTTCTTCAGTGAGTATTACACCACTGGCTGAGGTGGCCATTACTGGTCTTGATGTTGAATGTGATGCTGCCGCCCAAAATTTCACAGTAAGCTTCATGATCTCCAGTGGAGACTTGGCAAGTGTGATGGTCCTTCCGGCTGGAAGCGGTACGCTGTCAGGAAATCAGTTTACCTCTAATCCCATCCCGGCCGGGATGAGCTACAGTTTTACAGTATCAGATGTGAATGCTTGTAACTCACTACCCGTAGCAGCAGGCCCCGTGAGTTGTAGTTGTATCAGTATGGCAGCTCCAATTGGACAGGATACCTTGAGAATTTGTGGGGCAACTCCTTTAACTGCCACACACTCCCATGCAAGCTCTATACTTGATTCAGATGATGGCTCAGGATACGTTCTGCACGATGCTAATGGGACAACATTAGGAACAGTATTCGGTCAATCTTCAACACCAACGTTCAATATTGACTTGACAGCAGGCATGACTTTCGGAACGGTATACTACATCTCTCCTGCCGTTGGAAACCTCCTAACTGGCGGCATACTTGATCTTGCTGATCCTTGTCTAAGTGTGTCCTCTGGTACTCCTGTTATTTGGGAGGATGGTCCAACTGCAGATCTTCAAGGGGAGACTGTTATTTGCGAAGGTGGATCGACAATGATCACTTTTGTCTTTACAGGTAATGGTCCTTTTACGGCGACTATGCTGACTTCAGATGGAGGTCGCGATACAACCTTTACGACTCCAGGTCCAACCGTTTCTTACTTTGTGTCTCCGAGTACAGGGACAGTCTATGTTTTGACGGAAGTGAGCACAACAAGTTGTACAATTTTCCCAAATGATACAGTTCAAATCGATGTGGATCAACTACTCACCGCAGGATCTTTCTCTGGAGACCAAACGCTTTGTGCGAATGATGATTCTCAAATTGACCTAAGTAGCCTATTGTCTGGTGCAGATGTTGGCGGCCTTTATGCACAATCAAGTGGCCCTTCAGCAACAGGACTGAATACTACGACAGGTGCATTCTCAAACA
Source organism: uncultured Saprospiraceae bacterium (assembly GCA_937924035.1). GTDB lineage: Bacteria > Bacteroidota > Bacteroidia > Chitinophagales > Saprospiraceae > CALDTK01. The sequence continues at coordinate 22,798 of CALDTK010000087.1, forward strand.
CTGGGCTTTCTGGAGGCCAATACGAGTTTACTTATACCGTTGGCTCTGGAGGAGTATGTCCAACGGATCAAGCTATGCTCACCGTCAATTTGACGCCTTCTCCAACGGCTGATGCAGGATTAGACCAAATGTTGACATGTGACGAAACCATTGCTAATCTTGGAGGAACAGGTTCGAGTGTCGGTTCAGGGATTAGTTATGCATGGACAGGAGGACCTGTTGCTGATCCTGACGCCGCTCAAACAACAACAACCGTAAGTGGAACCTACACGCTTACAGTCACAGATTCAGCTGGCGGATGTACAGTAAATGAAGATGTCATCATTGATATCAGTAACGACAGACCGAATACGGTTGATGTTACCACCTCTCCTGTTGATTGCGAAGGTGGAGCCACAGGTAGCATTTTCGCGGGAAATGTGGCTGGAGGAACCGCACCATATAGGTTTTCTTTGAATGGAGGTACTCCTGCATTAAATGGCGAATTTTCAAGCTTAGATCCTGGAACATATACGCTACTTATCACAGACGCAAACGGCTGTGCATATCAAGAAGACATTACGATTGATGCTCCTGAAGCGCTAGATGTTGGTGCTGGTCCTGATCTCGAGTTGAATTTTGGCGAAAGCCAGATTATAGATTTACTAACGACAGGTGCAATTGAGACGATCTCTTGGAGTGGGGGACCCTTCACCTGTGTTGATTCGAATTTTTGTGAAGAGATAACGATTTCACCAACAGCCAGTACTTTCTACAGCGTCACGGTTGTTGACTCGAATGGGTGTGAAGCTACCGATGCAATCCAAGTGATCGTGAGACGAGATCGCCCCGTCTTTTCTCCTACGGCCTTTAGTCCAAACGGAGACTTAGTCAACGATATCTTCTACTTACGATCTCCTGAAGGTGTAATTGCTTCGATCAACTCATTCCAGATATTTGATCGTTGGGGGGAAAGTGTTTTCCTCTTAAATAACATTCCACCTAATGATCCAACTTTCGGTTGGGATGGCTCTTACAATGGCGAGGTTATGAACCCTGCGGTATTCGTTTTCGTGGTCGAAATTGAATTTACAGATGGTGTGACAGAAACGATTAGAGGAGATTTCAGTCTAATTCGGTAGTGTCGCTTGCTGTTTCGTACATTTGGTAAGCCTTCAAGTTTAGCGGTTTTGGCAAAAGCCGACTGAAAACCGATTGAACAAGGGCTGGAACCATGAACGCCCCACACATTTTCCGCTACGTGCATCAATGGTGCGCGATGGTAGTTGCTATAGTATGCGCTACTGGAGCATTTGCTCAGCCTTGTGTGTGCGTGGACTGCCCGCAGCCTATTCCAACGGTAAGTGATTTTCAGGTTTGCATTGATATGAACGGATTGACCAATCCTACATTGGGTGCGAACGGTCAAGCGGTTTGTGGAGTGAATCTTGAGTTCACACATGACTACATTGAGAATCTTTCATTAACGCTCACAAGCCCAGCAGGGCAACAGGTTCAGCTACTTGGGCCAGGCCTATCAGGTGCAAGTACGATAGCCACTCCAGGTGCCCGTTGGAATGTTGACCTACTCGATTGTACAGCCGCAGTCTCTCCGTATCCAGGTACTGGGCCGCAATTTTCTGGAAGTAATACAACCTGGCAAGTATTCGGTAATTATTCCGGGTCTTACTACCCTTATATAGGCTGCTTGTCCGATTTCGACATGGGACCTGCGAACGGACAGTGGTGCCTGCGCGTCGTGAGTACTGCTATCATCACCAATAACGATCGACTCGTCAACTTTTCAGTAGACTTTTGTGATGATACTGGTGAAGGTTGTTGTTATGCAGAGACGCCTTTTAGCCCGTCATTTGGTCTTGACACTACGCTTTGTCAAGGCGACACAGCCTTACGAGATTTCGTGGACTTTACACCTCAAAGTGCTCGAGATTACCTCAATCGACTTGTCGTATCGCGAAACGATACGATTCTTGAGTATGCTGTAGACACCTTTGATCTTCAGGGAGCTTTACCAGGCACCTACGATGTCTGTGGCATTTCATATTGGCTAGGAAATTCGGCAGCATTACCGCCTGCTGGTACTCCGTTGAGCGTCTTGACGAACGCGTTAACAACAGGAGTACTTTGCGGAGAGCAATCAGTTAGTTGTTTACGATATGTCGTACTGCCTGCTGTTAGTAGCGTCGTCATCGATACGGCAATTTGCGAAGGAGAGACTTTAATCGTTGACGGAGTTCCTTATTCTTCATCAGATTCTTTGATAATAAACCTTACTTCAGGTGGGGGCTGTGATAGTCTCATCGATCTCCGCTTAAGGGTTCTTGTCGCCGACACCTCGATGCTAAGGGATAGTATTTGTGAAGGAGACACATTCCGAATTGACGGGGTGGACCTCACAACAGGTGGCGATTACAATTTTGCGTTTACCAATCAATTTGGCTGTGACAGCCTTGTGGAGTTGGAGCTCATTGAATTTCCGAGGTACGAAACGAGCAAAGATACTGCTTTTTGTGCCGGAGGTGGGGTACTTCTAGGGGGTGTGTTGGTTTCTTCTCCTGGGGCCTTTCGGCAAAACCTGCAGACTATCAATGGGTGTGATTCAATCATCAATTGGAATCTCACAGAACTAAATCCAACTGCTGAAATTCGTTACACGGATTCTGTACTTACCTGTGCTCGAACTTCAATACCACTATTAGGGATCACCCCTCCAGTGCCGAGCGGTACAATTTTGACTACTTCGTGGCAGGGTCCGAACTCGTCTACAGCCAGCACCTCAAACTGGCAGGCAACAACTCCTGGGTGGTACTACCTAGAACAGACCTTAAGTTTTGGCGGAAGCTCATGTACTGCAATAGATAGCGTATTTATCGATCAAGATTCCGCTATCGCTGGAGTGGTGCTTCCTGATACGCTAAGTCTAACATGTCTAGTTGACACGCTTCATTTATCACCTCAAACATCGGGAGGGGTGCCATACATTTTTCAATGGGATCTCCCCACAGGGACGAGTCAGGATAGTGCTCAGGTGGCAACAACTTCGGGAAGTTATCGTGTGATCGTTGAGCGTACAGATAATGCGTGTAGAGATACCGCTTTTGTAGTGGTTGTAGAAAACCGAAGGATTCCAGGTATTGCTTTTAGTACACCAGATACACTGACCTGTACAAGAGACTCAGTACGATTAGATGCATCGGCTAGTCTTGCTCCGAATATTCAAGTCGAATGGAGGTCTAGTGGTAACATGTTGATCCCAAGTCAAAATGGGGTAGCGATCACTACTTTAATAGGTGATTACAGTCTTCTCGTTAGAGACACCATTAATGGTTGTTTAGACAGTGCATTGGTGCAGGTGGTTAATGACACCTCGGGTCTTCAATTGCAGCTCTCCGTTTCTGACACGCTCACCTGCGTGCGAGATAGTGTGACTTTGACAGCTATTCCAAATGAACCGATTTCGAGCTTATTTTGGATCAGCCCTGCGGGAGATACCATAAGCTCTGCAACATCAGTAAATGTTGGAGCAGCCGGTGTATACGAGTCAATCGCAATTTCAGCATTAACTGGCTGTAGAGTACAAGAAATAATAGAAGTTGTTCAGGATACACTTCGCCCTACTGCGATAATCCAACAACCCGATACCTTGAGGTGCTTTCCACCTTTAGTTGTGCTTGACGCAAGTTCATCTATGGGTGATAACCCTATCTCTTTTCTTTGGGAATTCACCTCTACGCAAGTCATTACAGGAACAGCTACACCTAGATTAAGTACGGCTGGTGGAGGAATTTATGAAGTTATTGTAACGGACGATATAACGGGTTGTGCAGACACTACTTCAGTTGAGGTTATAGAGGATCGAGATCCTCCTTCTGTTGATGCAGGCCCTGGAGGTCAAATTACATGTAGCGCATCAACGGTTTCTTTGGGCGATCCGGGGGCCAGTACAAATGGACTTAAGTATAGATGGACGACAATGAGCGGAAACATTATCGGGTTTCCAGATGGAATTGTAGCCACTGCTTCGCTCGAAGGAGAGTACGTTCTCACCGTCTCTGATTCATTGACAGGTTGCATTGCGCGAGATACGGCAATCGTGACTCGGGATCAAGATGTTCCAATCGTTTCTATACCAGACACCAATCTGATTAGGTGTAACCAGCAATTCATTAACTTAAGTGGATCAGGATCGAGTATTGGAACAGATTATACATATGCTTGGTCTACAATAGATGGAGCGATCTTAGGTGACTCGGATCAATTGGACATCAGGATTTCAAGCAGTGGTACTTACAGGCTTACCGTCACTGATACACTAACCAACTGCAGTGGGTTTGCCGAAGCCATAGTAATCGATGATTGCCCCGCATTTGTAAATGTGCTTACTCCTGATACAATCAACTGTTATACTGGTCCGCGAATAAATTTAACCGCTCAGGGCAATCGAGGCCCAGGAACTTCTGTAGCTTGGCAGGCTCGCACTGGTCGAATCGTTCAAAATGGTGACACATATTCACCAGAAATTCAAGGTGGGGGTTGGTACTTCGTAGAAGTAGAGCAACAGTTCACCGGAACAACTGCAATTGATAGTGTTTTTGTAGTAACAGATACTGTTGCTCCTATCGCAAGAATTGTAAGTGGCCTTACGCTTTCCTGCGGAGACGTGACTAGCTGCGCAGAATTAGACGCTTCGCCAAGTAGTGGCCTGCCAGATATGACATTGACTTGGACAAGTCTCGGAGGTCGTTTTTGTGGAGATACAATTGGAGAGATCGTTCGTGTGAATGCTGGTGGAATCTATGAGGTCACTGCTATAAATCCTCGGACAGGATGTATCGATCAGGCTTCTGTTATTGTTGATGTTGAGCCTGGGGTACCAGTTCCAGATGCGGGTCTTGATCGTATCCTTGCATGTGAGCAGGATAGTCTGGTGTTGACTGCTTCAGTTCCAAGCCAAGTGCTAAATCGACAATGGTGGTGGACTGACATTGCAGGCGTCATCGTGGGAGATACAGGGACAACCACCGTTACTATTGATACGGCAGGACTTTTCGCATTCGTGATAAGAGATTCAATCTCAGGTTGCACAGCAGCAGATACTGCTTTGGTTATACAGCAAGCTTGCGCTCCTAATGCTCGACCTGTTGCTAGCGGTAATCTTGATTGTTTGCAAGATTCAATTTTACTGTCGAGTCCTCCTCAAGCGGGTATGAGTTTCACTTGGATCGGAGTAGACGTGCCTTTTGGGCCAGCATTTGGGAATGCAGTTCAAGTTTGGGCTCCAGGAGAGTATCGGTTAGTGATTCAAGATAGTTTGTTTGGCTTGGTAGACACAGCTTTTGTGACTGTTGTACAAGATACTGCACATCCTTCTGCTGTAATTGCGCTTCCGCAAAACCTTACCTGTGAACGAGATACGGTGACTTTAGACGGAGGGAACTCTATAGGGGCGAACGGAGAAAGCCTTATGTATTCTTGGATTTCAACAGGAATAATTCCAAGTCCAAATACTTCAAGTTTACAGGTCCAAACTGCCGGTGTGCAACAACTAGAAGTTACCTCTAGTGTAAATGGTTGTAGAGATACGGCTCTAGTGCAAGTAACAATCGATACGCTAGCTCCAATAGCAATCGCTACCGACGATGGACCCTTTGATTGTGTAACTAGCGTTGTTGTACTTGATGGCGGTCAATCAACAGGGCAGGGCGTGCTGGTGTATGCATGGTCTGGCTTAGAAGGTCAGCGCTTAGTAGTAGATGACTTGAGCTTGATTAGTGTAACAGAGCAAGGTCAGTATCAGTTAAGCATTACGGATCAGCAGAACGGATGTACAGCATCGGATACGATAAGTCTTGAGTTACTAGATCGTTCGATTGTAAATGCGGGTGTAGATCAAACTATAGACTGTTTTAATTCTTCTGCTTCACTTACAGGGATAGTTAGCAGGCAAGGTTTAGCGACAAGATGGATAAGTGATGATCCTACCTGTATAGTGTCTCCTGATAGCTTGAACACTCAGGTAACTTGTCCAGGCGCCTACTATTTAAGCTGGACAGATTCGTCGGGGACATGCACATATTTCGATACTGTTTTAGTTCTTGAGCCTGTGTTGAATTTTCAACTCGCAATCAATGGTGACACAACGATCAATTGTCTTAATCCTGATCTCATTTTAGTTGGTACTAGTACTGATGCAACGGTTGATTTACGATGGGAAGGCGAGGGAGTTGACCTAGGGAATGACCGACAAGTTGGTGAACCTGGGCAGATAGTCTTGATTGGAACTGATTTGGCTGGGTGTTCAGATACACTCTTGCAAGAAATCACCATCGATACATTACGACCAGTACTTTCAACGGCAGCAACAGATACGATTACTTGTGCTCGACCAATAGTAAGGTTGCGGGCAAGTAATTCAACGGGTAGAAATACTCTCAGTTATAGCTGGTTCTCGCCAGCAATTCCAGATACCTTAAGTGGCGCAATTGTCCGTACAAATCAGCCTGGGACTTATACTGTCCGCTCCATAGATACACTCAATGGATGTTGGAGTGAGTCTATCTCGGTAGTTGTTCGGGATACAGCATCTCCAATGTTGAGCTTATCGACACCTGCGGGTGCTGAGCTAGACTGCGATATCGTTTCAGTTCCTGTGGTAGCTTCGGTTAGCCCTGCGAATTCTGCTTTGACATGGAATGTTCCCGCTGGCCAGCCGATCAACCTTGGTGCCTCTTCACAAGATGCTATAGTTGGGGGGATTTATCAGGTTACGGCTAATCATCCTATCACGGGCTGTCCAACATCGTCTTTAATCGTGATTAATGATAATAGTGCCCCTTTAGGTTCGTATTCGCTTAGCTTATCAGGCGACTTAGGGTGTAATGTCGACAGTGTAGCCTTACAAGTTGCACTTCCGCCAAACGTTGAGGCTGTTTGGACAGATGTGACGGGAGTGCCTTTGCAGAGTACTTGGGTATCAAGTCCAGGAGTCTATGCAATCGCGTTTTTAGATACCATAACAGGTTGTCGCAGTTTCGATTCAATTAGGGTAGAGGAGTACGTTTCTCCTTATTCGGTATCGATTAGTGGATCAGATACGCTTGATTGTGAAACTGCTGAGCTCCTACTCACCGCTGTAACTAGCGGTGCAACTCCTTCAGGGTTAGAATACTTATGGGTTTCCCCGAGGGGCGATACAGTACAAAGAAGCAGTCGTTCTAGCTATCGAGTCGGTTTGGGAGGATTGTGGACAGTGGTTGTAGTTGATCCTTCTGCGGGATGTGAGCAGATCGCAGACGTAATGATTGAAGTCTCCGGAGACGCTATCCAAGAGGTGGTGATTGAAACTATGGACGCAAGCTGTCCAGGAGACCGAGATGGTCTCATTGAGGTGTTAGCTGTTGTTGGAGGGGCAGGGCCTTTTACTTTCAAATTGGACGAAGGAGAGATTCAGACTGTAGGTCAGTTTGGGCTTCTTGAAGGTGGTAGGTATGAGCTGCTTGTCGCAGATGATAACGGTTGTACATCTACGCTAGAAGTAATTCTCAATCAGTCTGCTCCAAAAGAGGTGTTGCTTCCAACTCGTACAGAAGCCTTCTTAGGTGAGGAGTTGTGTTTGGAATATGAAATTGTTGGAGGAGGGTCTCCAGATTCTATTCGGTGGAGTCCTTCTAGTCTACTTTCCTGTGATACTTGTGCTAGTCCATGTCTTACTGCACTTTCTGATAACGATTTTACGGTTCAGATCTGGTTTGGAGGTTGCTTAGTTGAAGCCAGCACGCGTGTTGAAGTAAAGGACGGTGCGAATGCAGTTTGGCCATCTGCGTTTTCTCCAAATGGAGATTCTAATAACGATACGTGGTGGGTTTTGCCGAAAGGTGGAAGGTTAGGATACTGCAGAATTTATGACCGCTGGGGCAGTATTGTGTTCGAAAGTCAGAGCAATGACGGACTAGTTTTAAACACCTTATGGGATGGAACGCAAGGAGGCAAGCCACTCAATCCTGCGGTATTTGTAGTTGAAGTAGCAGGAGAAAACGCTTTAGGTGAGCCGTTTATAGTTTATGGAGATGTAAGGCTCATCAAATAATCTATTGCAAAAAGACCTATATATCCACAGAAAAGTCAATATTTCTCTACCGAAAAGCGGTGATAGCTTCACGTATTGCTGAAATACCAAAATATAGCTAACTTCGGCGGACTTTAATGCGTTACAACCATTAAACGAAAACAATCTCGGTTTTTTAACCCCTGATCAGCTAAATCGATGGCTGCAGGATTTCAGCGTGCTCGACCAATTCTACCATATGCACCAATTTTTACGCTTCACACTAGTTCTCATTACTTTTCTTTCCTTCTTTCGAGTTGGCACGGCGCAAACGGTTGATACCATTTTTGGCTGCGATGAGATTCCAAATACTCCACTTGCAGGTGCCGCTTGTACCATCTGTAATTTTGACATCCTTTACGGAACCACTTTTCCGTTTACACCAAGTCCTGACGCAGGTTGGTGTGGTTCGATTGAGAACGACCAATACATTGGTTTCGTAGCAGGTCCAACAGGATCTGTTGTCTTTCAAATTGAAACTTTCGGTTGTGTAACTGGAAATGGTGTACAAGTAGGTATTTACGATGCTAATAACTCTCTTGTAGGAGATTGCTTCAATCAGGTTTTCCCTGGCACACCTCAGATATTTACTGCGGGTGGACTCAATCCAGGAGAAGTCTACTACATGAGAATTGATGGATTTGCTGGTGATGGTTGTGAATTCCTTATCCAGGTAATCAGCGGTTTGATCACAGCAGGCCCTGATGCTCCGGGGCCAATCATGGGGCCACCAGATGTATGCTGGGACGAATCATATCCATACTTCATTAATCCGGTACCGAATGCTACAGCCTACTATTGGAGATTAACTCCTGGATTTTGGACAGCAGGTGCGGTGATTGATCCGTCAGAAGCTTCTAACCCATTGACTGGTACTACTTCTACGGGTATTAGTGTAGAGATTCCGCCAATGAATATGGCGATGCCTGCTGGTACATGCGACATCATTAGGTTAGATGTGTTCCCATTGAATCCATGTTTCATTTCTGAAGATTCTTCTTCATACGACATCCAAGTCTGTAGACCTACTCAAGATACTACCTATGCAGACCTTTGCCTAGGTCAAGAATATGAGTTTCCTCCAGGATCTGGAGAATTCTATGATACTCCTTTTGTATTTGAAACAATAGACGTTGGCCCTGGACCAACAGGTTGTGATTCTTTCCATGTTTTATTCCTTGACATTGTTCCAGGTGCTATCAATCCAGTTACTGAGAATGTTGTTCTATGTGAGGGTGAGGTTGCTGACCTATGTGGTTTTCCAGATCCAGCAATTACTGCAGGACCGGCTTTTTGTGAATTTCCCGGGGCAGCCGCAAACGGGTGCGACAGTTTAGTTTACTATTGGGTGGTCTTCCTTGACCCTGAAGCTCACATTGAACCTGAATCAGGTTCAATTTCTTGTACAAATACTGAAGAAACCTTATGGGCTGTCACTAGAACGGGCTCCATACCTCCGAGTACGGCTGGAGACACGGTTAGTTATGTCTGGACGAATTCCGCAATGGATGTAATAGGCACAGATGAGAGTGTTGATGTAACTGAACCTGGTACCTATACGCTAACAGTCAACATGACGAGTGATTTGGATCCTTCTGTAGTTTGTTCTGAGTCCGTTGATATAACCATTGCTGATGCTCGGACCGCACCTAACCCACCAGCACTCAACGGCTTATCGCCAGTTTGTTCAAACAACGTTCCTCAGGATTACACCGCTTCAGGGGCTATGGGTAGTGACCAATATTTATGGTCAGTTACTCCTGCAGCTGGAATTACCTTTTCAACCGCTACTGATGTATTAACAGTAACCGATTGGGGAACTGAGTCAAGCGCGATCATTTGTGTGAGTACTTTTAATTCGTGCGATACTTCTGCGGCAACATGTCTACCAATTACCATCCTTCCCTTGCCTACAGCTGCAACGTTGCCGGCTTTGGATACTTTGTGTGAAGGAGATGATGCAACTTATCCTATTGGTGGATACGATAGCGACTTAACTTATACAATCTCTAGCAACCCTTCTGGTTCATCAGCTACTGTAAACGGTAGTGATATTGACTTCACAATGGGATCAGCTTCTGGTCAGCTATGTCTTGAAGTAAGCAATCAATGTGAGACGTTGGATCCAGTTTGTATGGATATTACGCTGCGATTACCACCGGTAGCTGTAGCACCTACGGGCCCAACGGCAGTTTGTATCGGGGATACTGCTGATTATGTTCTGTATACGACTCTGCCTACAGGAACTACTGCGAGTGTAGTGGTTACAGGAGGAACGATATTGAGTCAATCTGGGAATATGGCTACTGTAGAGTGGACTGCTCCAGGGACTGGCGATGTTTGTGTGACTTACACAAACGTCTGTGGGTCTGATGAAGCTTGTCTTGATGTAGATGTATCAACCGCAGGTGATGCAGTGATGTCTGGAGGTGGAGATTACTGTGAAGGCAACAATGATGTTGAGATCAGAATTGATTTCACTGGCGCTGGACCTTTTGACTATTCATATCTCTCAGGGACAACCACAATAACAGGGACATCTAATACTTCTCCTGTAGTAATTAGCGCACCAGCTCCTGGTACGTATCTTTTAACCAGCTTTTCGGTAGGAGCATGTGCAGGTACAGTGAGTGGTTCAGCCGTGGTTACTGAAAATCCAACTCCTGAAGCAACGATCTCTGGTGGCGGTGATATATGTCCTGGAGAGGATGCAACGCTAACCATAGACTTTGAAGGAACGGGACCTTGGACGTATGAAATAGCCCTTAATGCTTCTGGCCTAGGTACTGTTACAACATCCGATGACCCAACAACTACGACCGTAAGTGCACCTGGTACCTATACTTTATTATCCGTTGAAAGTGGTGCTGGTTGTGTAGGAACTGTTAGTGGCAGTGCAGTAGTTACTGAATTGGAGTCTCCTGTTGCGGGAACGGTAGATTTTGACTGTGCTCTTGATGGCTTGACATATACGATTTCCTTCCCGATTTCTGGAGGAGACGCTGCTACATACAATGTTGCTCCGGCTGGATCAGGAACGATTTCAGGAGGAGTCTTTACAAGTAACTCAATTGCGAGTGGGGATACCTACACCTTCACTGTCAGTGATGGAAATAATTGCGACACCGATGTAGTAACAGGATCACAAACTTGTCCTTGTCTGACTGATATTGGAGTATTAGATAATACAGCGATCGATATTTGTGATGATGGATCGGCTACAGATTTTAGTGGAGCTTACGACGATACAAATGAGTTCCAAGATCCTAACGATACAAGAGTCTACACGCTTCATACAGGAGCGGGCACTACGATAACAGGAGCAATTTCAACGAATAGTACAGGTTCTTTCGCTTTTGATCCTGGAACCATGAGTTATGGAACTACTTACTATGTGAGTGTAGTTGTAGGAGACGATGATGGCGCTGGAGGTGTTGATTTAACAAACGCTTGTACGCTCGTCGCCCAAGGAATTCCAGTGACGTGGTACGTTATCCCAGAGGCAACGCTCTCAGGTGGTGGCGATGTTTGTATAGGTGCGGATTCGACTGTTGTAGTAGACTTCACAGGAGTCGGACCATTCACAATTAGTTACTCAGTAGGGACAGATGTCTTCACACAGACCACATCAGACAATCCTTACGTCATTAACCTTACTAACCTTCAGGCCGATGTAACCGTCACGCTTAACTCTGTGACTACAGCAAATTGCCCAGGATCAGCTTCAGGAACAGCATCTTTTGTTGTCCATGATGAAGTTCAAATTATAGCTGATGCGGTATGTAATAACACTTCAACCGAGTTTACTGTAACGATAACTATTTCAGGAGGCGATCCATCTACATATGCTGTTGTTCCAAATACTGGAACACTAGTCGGCAATGTATTTACGTCTAATCCAATTCCTGCAGGAAGTGGATATAGCTTCTCAGTAAGTGATCAATGGAGCTGTAACACGGCTGTAGCAGCTGAGCCTGTTGTGATTTGTAATTGTATTTCTGACGCAGGAACAATGGATGGCACTCAAATCACAGTTTGTGGACCAGTCGACATAGATGTTGTAATGCCACTGGATACCATGATGGATGCAGATGACGCAATCAACTTTGTGTTGCACGATGGAACAGGAAATTCAATCGGAGCTAACCTGATTACGCAGCAAGCTGGAACGACGTTTAGTTTCGTTCCTGGCTCAACGCAGTATGGAGTTGTTTACTACATCAGTTCAATCATGGGTAACGCTCCTGGTGGAATTGTAGATCTGACTGATCCTTGTCTTGATGTCTCTGTTGGTACTCCAGTCCGCTGGTTAGAAGAGCCAGAGGCTACCTTGTCTGGAGGTGGAGATTACTGTGTGGGTGATCAAATTGATCTCACTTTCGATGTTACCTCAGCCGGGCCTGTTGTTGTAGAGTATTCTGATGGAGTTAATCCTCCTTACTCTGTTAACCTGAGTCCTGGTACTTCGACAGTTCCTGCGCCATTAGGCACTTCAGCAACCTACACGATTGTTAGTGTAACAGAAGGACCTTGTACTGGAGCTGTAAATGGAAATGCAGTAGTTGTGGTTCATGATGCTCCTGTAGTTGGAGTTTCAAGGATGATTACATTCAATTCAACATTCACTCAGTATCAAGTCACTTTTACGATTTCGCTTGGTGATACAGCAACCTATACCGTCGATGGCAATCCACTTAATGGCGCAACCACCTTCACGAGCGCTTGGATCAACTGTGGTACAGACTATACATTTGTAATTGATGATCAGTGGGGTTGTGACCCTACTACGATTAGTGCACCAGTGAACTGCGATTGTCAAACGGTGGTTGGCTCACTTGCAGGTGATCTATCTACTTGCGATCTAAGTGATGTCACATCACCTGTTTATGACTCAACGAATGAGAATTTAGATGGAGACGATGCAGTAGAGTACATACTCTACCTCACAGACTTTAATACTCCAATCCAGAGAGGAGCTTCTCCAAACTTCGCGTTTGATCCTGGGACAATGACCACTGGCACGATTTATTCGATTGTGGCTGTAGCAGGTAATGCAACGGGTGGAGTTGTAGATTTATCTGACCCTTGTTTGTCTGTAAGCGCACCAGTTACTGCTGCTTGGTATGATGAACCAAGTGTTTCAGCAACAGCTCCAACTTCTGTTTGTGCGAATCAAGATTGGGTTGTAACAATTAACGTTACAGGAACACCCGATCCTAAAACGGTTTACTACACGTACAATTCAGTACAAGATTCATTGACAGGTGTTGTTCCTGGAACTGCGTCTACACTTACGTTCCCTGTCACAGCCAATGCTAGTATTACAATAACCGGTGTTGCTGATGGAGATTGTGCGGGCACAGCTAACATCACTTTAGATGTTAACGTGGCTGCTGAGCTCTTCGTCAATTTGATTGATGACGATAATTGTAATGCAACTGGTACAGAATATTTCGTGACGTTTGAAATAACAGGAGGTGATCCTGCAAGCTATGTGGTAACTCCTGCAGGTAGTGGTACTATCGTTGGTAACATCTTCACTTCTAATCCAATTGCTAGTGGTACCGCCTACGACTACAATGTCTCAGATGCAAGCAACTGTTTCACTGTGCCTGTAAATGGTAACCGTCGATGTGATTGTACAACTGATGCTGGTCAAATGACTTCAACAGCAATGTTGACTGTATGTGAAGGTCAGAATCTATCCGCCGGGTTTAATCTAGGAAGTGAGATTCTTGATGGAAATGATCAGTTGTTATTTGCTCTAAGAACTTCAGGAGATAGGCTAGATTATACGGATGATTTACTAGCGTTGAATTCAACGCCTGTATTCCCATTTGATCCAACTTACATGAATGCTGGTGATACACTTTACATCAGTCCTGTTGCTGGAGACGCGACAGGAGCGACGATCGATACAAATGATCCTTGCCTCTCAATAGGATTTGCTACACCTGTCTATATCGAGTTTATTCCGACCGGTGAGCTTACTGGAGATACAATCATTTGTGAAGGAGGTACAGCTGACATTACCTTAGTCTTAACGGGTACTGGGCCATTTGATGTAACTATTACCCAAGGTGATACTGGTGCCGACACCACTTTAACCGGTGTTAACGACGGTTACATTTATCAAGTGGATCCAGCAACAGGAATTGTGTATGTAATGAATAATATCACTATGTCTGCAAGTCCAAATTGTTCTAACTCACCTAATTCAAGAGTTAACATCGATGTAGACGAGCTCCTAACTGCTGGAGATGAAATGGCTGAACTTGTTCTTTGTGAAAGAACAGGTGATGTTATCCAACTCTCGGATCAAATCAACAATGAGGATACTGGGGGATCGTGGACGCAAGCTTCAGGAAGTTCGGCAGGAGCAGATTTCAATGCCGGCTCTGGCGTAGTGAGCAACAATAACCTTGCTCCAGGCGCTTACACGTTTACCTACACAGTCGGTAGTGGCGCACCTTGTCCACAAGATGCAGCCAATGTGGATGTACAAATCGAAGCAGGTCCTGTAGTGGATGCTGGTCCAGATCAATCCATTTCTTGTGACCAACCAGTAGTTGACCTTGGAGCTGGAGCTATTCCAGGATACTCTTATCGTTGGGTTGGTGGAACAGTAGAGGACAGTACGTCTGCTCAGACAACTACAGCAAATGCGGGAACTTTCACACTTATTGTAGCTACAGGAACAGCTGCATGTGAAGGAAGCGATGATGTTGTTGTGACGAGTGCAGGCGATCTTCCAGCTTTTGACAACATGCTTGTTCGTGATGTAACATGCTTTGGAGATACTGATGGTGCAATTTTCACAGGTGTGGATGGTGGCACCGGCCCATATAGCTTCTCTTTGGATGGAGGACCTACACGGCTTTCAGGTCAGTTTACCAACCTCACCCCGGGGATACATGAGATAACCGTTGAGGATGACGAAGGCTGTGTTTACACTGAATCATTTATTGTTGAAGATGCTAAGGAAGTTGTCGTTGATCCAGGACCTAGCGTTGAAATTCCGTTTGGCACTAGCCACTTAGTTGAATTGTACCTCGAAGGAGATATTGAGTCTGTAAACTGGCAAGGAGATAGTCTCATTTGCCTAAGTGCAGGTCCAATTTGTGACAGCGCAATGCTTTATCCGCAGTTTAGTGGAACATATCGTGTTACAGCAAGAGATTCAAACGGCTGTACTGCAAGTGCTCCAATTCAATTGATTGTGCGTCGCGATCGCCCTGTAGGCGTTCCAACAGCATTCTCACCTAATGGTGATGGTAACAATGACCGAATCTGGATCCATGCTCAAGAGGGAATCCTTCAAGAGATCAACTACTTCATGATATTTGACCGTTGGGGCGAGCAAGTCTTCAACGAAGGCCCTCACCAACCTAATAATCCTGATTCAGGATGGGATGGTACTTTAGATGGAGAGCCGCTTAACCCTGAAGTCTTTGTCTTCGTAGCAGAAGTTGTTTTTGACGACGGAACCTCAGAGGTCATCAAAGGAGATATTACCTTGGTTAGATAATTTTAACTAACGTATTTGTCCTTATTAAAAACGCGGTACCTGAGCAACTCAGGTACCGCGTTTTTTGCGTTTCCAGGGGAGGTAAAATGTTGACCCTCGATCAGGCCATAATGTTCCGGTAGCGTGTTTTGGCGAAAGCGGGTATAATCTCGCTCACGGCCGTCGGTTTGCATGGCTAGAAGCTGGCCCTCCCGAAGCCAAGACAAAATGCTTTAGCTAATTACTTCAAGCTAGCTTGTCGCCATCACTTCATTAGCCAGCTGGATTACACCAAGAATGATGTACTGAACACCGATGGCCATGACAATAAAGCCCATGATTCGCGTCAAAGCTTGTAGGCCCGATAAACCTAAAAGCTTAAATAGTGCAGGTGACGATAGAAGGATTAAATAGACAATCAGTGCAAGTGATACGATTACGCCGATTACGATGAGGCGCTGGTCTAGTTCAGCGTACTCATCGAAATAACCAATCAAAAGACTGATACTGCCAGGACCGCTTAACATCGGCATCGCCATAGGGCTAAAGCTGATGTCTTCCTTTTCCAGCGCTTCGGTTTTCACTCGTTTGCTCACTGCTCGAGAATCAGCCATTTTACCATAGAGTAATCCATATCCTGAAGCTAGGATTACAAGTCCACCTGCGATTCTCATAGCACTCAGGCTTATACCAAAGAAGGAGAGAATAACTGTGCCAGCTAGAAAGAATGCGATCAGTAAGAGCGCGAAATAGACCGAGGTTTTTAGCGCTGTTGATCTCCGTTCCTCCTTGGTGTCACTTGGCGTTAGCGCAAGAAACACAGGGATAGCACCTATAGGGTTTACTACCGAAAAAAGAGAGGCAAGAATGGTTAAATAGAATTCAAACATTGTTCGTGTTTCTGAGGCAAAGCTACACCAACGCTCAACGCAACTTCATTTAATTCGTTACAAAGTGTATGACTCCTTCTATAGATGCCTCTGCGACTGACCTAGTTCGTTATGTTCAGCATGGTTTGGACCGCGCAGTAACAGAATCTCAAGATGACTGGCGACTGCCAATTTTAATCACTGCTAATGAAGGAAGAGTGGTTGTTCTACGAAGTGTAGACTCATCTTTAGGAACTTGGACGTTCTACACCGATCGTAGGACACCAAAGGTGTCCCAACTTGAAGAATGTCATGGTGAAGCTAGTGCGACCTTTTACCATCAGAAAGATAGAACTCAACTCCGATTGAAAGGGATAGTAACTCCTCAAATTGATGCTGAGAGGCAAAGACTTTGGTCGGCATTAAGCGTTCAGCAGAAGAGCAGTTATGCTTGTACTTCAGCGCCTGGGAGTGTGGTTTTAGAACCTACTGATGGGCTTTCGCAGTCTTGGGTGGATGGAAACCCAACGACTTCGGAAGTCGATTTTGCATTTGCAAATTTTGCTGTTTATACGTTTCAGGTAACTAGCACAGAGTTATTGCTTTTGCATCGTCAAGGACATCGTCGATGTACGTGGGAGGGGTGGGGTGGCGCTAACTTCGCGTGGTTAGTTCCCTAACTGGCATTGAGAATTTTCTCTGCCACTTCCTCAGAATTTTCTAAATCAGTTGGAGCTATCAGCTCTTGAGCTTGCCCAAATATTTTTCTAGCCTGTTGCAAGTGTGCCCTTGCCATATGCAATTCACCAGTATCTGAGTAGAAAGAGGCAAGTTTTAAATGGCTACGACCTAGAGCAGGATCTGTTTTGGCGAAAGCCTGACGAGCGAAAGCAAGACTTTTTCGCTGCTCAACTACTGCCTGCAGAAAGTTATTCTGCGTTGCATACAAGATTGCAAGCTCGCTATACGCTTGAACGGTCTCTTCGTCCGGCGAACCTTCTTCTTCGAGTAACTGTGCTAATTCAATTTGCTTGGATAACGCTGCTTGATAATCACCACGTTGTCTCAAGCTATCGACCGTTTGACTTAGTCGCGCCGTGCTGAGAGTTGAATATTCAACTACAGAGTTAACTACTGCTTCGACCTCAGATGATTGATCTGAAATGGAATCTTTCAAGATAATTTGGGAATCAATTACCTCAGGTAGTGCGGTGGTTTCATTTGGACTTGAAAAAGTCCAAAGCCCAAAAGTGGTGAGCGCCACCAATAAAACTCCAGCTGCCAGTGGCCAATAACTTGCAAGTGAGAGGGCCGAGGAAGGTGTAGAAGTCGTTGTCGGGAGTGCTATTTTTTTCTGTGCGAGATTTCCAGAAAGGCTTTCACTGAAATGCTGAGTAGTTGTTTCTAGTTGCTCAGTGGCTTGGTCGTTCGGATCATTTTCTAGATTAGCCGTATGTTCAATACGCTCATTGTCAAGTGATTCTACAGTAGGCTCAGAAGTCTCGGGCTCTATTTGCTCTTGATTAGAAGTTTCACTCAAGTTTTCATGCTCAAGGACCTCGCCCTCCGATTCTATTTGCTCCCCTAAAGGAGTTTCACTCGAGATTTCATGCTCAAGTACCTCATCTTTCGATTGATTTGGTTCAAGTATTGAGCTTTGATTAATACTTATCTCTTGAGCTTCAACCTCAAAAGAAATCTCACCAATCATAGGTGAAATGTCTGACGCCGTAGCAACACCCCCTAGAATCGGCAAAATGTTCGCTTCTTTTTCTTCCTTTCCAAAGGGTTCAACTTCAGCTAGAAAGGCGAGAAATTCATTTTCAAGTTCAGCGTCTTTTTCAAATTGCTTGCGCACGCCTTCAATGACAAACTTGAGATCCTCTTGGTGAGTTGGAGACCAACTTACCTCTGAAGCGATAACTCGGTGTGCAGGACTCAGCTCTGTCCGCAATAAATCCCACGCGGTAGCGAGGGCAGGAGAGAGTACCTTGCCTTCGTCGCGTGCGCTCACGACAGTCTTGACTAGTGTAAATGCTAGCGGTTGTTGCTGCATACGAGTTGTAAAGTTGGCAAAATACACGGTTTGAGGCTTTTCAGTGTTGGAAGCGCCGGCTTGTGTATAAGCTTTTACAGTTATACGTAGATCTTTGACTCAGGATACCTTTCGATTAGTCCTAAAAAATCAATGTAGCTATGGCAAATTCGGGTTACACCCATTCGATGCAGAAGAAGGCCTTTAGCCCGATAGGGCTTTCTCGAAAGCCTTTTGGAGAATACGAGCTTCAAACCCTTGGGGACGAAAAGACTTACATCAGCTTCGTTGCAGAAAAAAGTGCGTACGTCCACCAAATTTGCATTGATGGTCAAGATTTACTGTTGAATTATGCAACAGCGGCAGAGCTGAATGAGAATTTATGGTACCGGAATCATGCGTTGTTGCCGTTTCCCAATCGGCTATTTGAGGGGAAATATAAATGCAACAACCAACCGCTATCTTTTGAAATAAATGATAAAGGCTCTTCCTCGGCGCTCCATGGATTTGGGTCATTTGCATCCTTTAAGGTTGAGCGATTTGAGTTGACAGAGCGAACGGGAAAAGTGAAGCTAGTTTATCTACATCGACCAGTTGAGCATCTTGAAAGTTACCCATTCTTAGTTCAATTTGAAGTAGAATTGGCTGTTGATTTAGACTCAAAAACGATCACATGGGGAATGTCGGCAATGAATTTAGGAGGAACCTCAGCGCCTGTAGGGCTTGGCTGGCATCCATATTTCGCTTTGCCAAAAGGAGGCGATTGGCGCATACAGTTTCCACCTAACCAGAAAATTGATTTAAATAATTCTATTCCTACTGGAAAGCGTTTGCAAGGACTTTCGTCAAAACAACCTGAACGCATTGAAGCAGGCTGGGATGATTGTTTTGCACTGCTAGATCCTCAAGATTTAGAGGTCCTGCTTGTTGGAAAAGCATATTCGCTTTCGCTAAAACAAGTTGGGACTACGCGTTACACTCAGCTTTATGTGCCAGGAGATCGTGGAAGTATAGCTATTGAGCCAATGACATGTGGTGTGAATGCATTTGTCGAAGCTGAAAAAGAGGTCCTACTAGAACCGCAAGGAATAATTTCTACGGGCATGAAAATGCAGGTGACAAATAAAGATGCTTAACCTGACTTTAGTAAAGCGATTCATTTATCATCTTCTGATTTTGAATCACTCAGTCGATTGGCAAAAAAAGCACCCTCTTCTTTGAGAGAATGGATCGACGATGTGAGCGGTTCCCAATCTTGCTTTTTCCAAGGAGGAATATTGTTAGCTAGGACAAATGAAGTATTGGGGAACGCCGCTGTTAATTCAGCTGGAATTACTGATTTGGGTTGAGGTATGATGACAAAATCGACCTTTGGAGCAGAAGGGGCAAGCAGTTGTTTTTCTGAAGAGAGAATTGCAAATCTCGTCTCGTTAGCCAGTCCAAATTTGATTGGTGAAGAAGGAATCTTTAGCAGCAAATTTGTGGTTGTGTCTAAGGCCGCATTCATGGCAGCCCTGTGTGTCTCCACCGTTTCACTTGATCTAGGAGATAGCGTGCCTTTGTTATCAGCAGATGATTTGACATATCCATCTGCGAAAGCATCTACAAGAAGGTCATCTCTAAGAGAATAGACTAGGACTTGTTTTGCCTTGAGCTTATCTATGGAAGTGATCGTGATCGAGACGGACCAAAATAATCCGAGCATTAAAGCAGCCCAATACAAGCGTTTGCGTCTTCGGAGTAGGGCAGC
>CALDTK010000088.1 GCA_937924035.1 uncultured Saprospiraceae bacterium
CAGAGGTGTGCTTCAGTATTTTCTTCTTCAGCAACCTTCGCTTTGATGAAATCATGTAATCCGGCAATGCTAATTCGCCGTTTTCGATCGTGGTTGTAATTGTAAAAGTTTGAAACGTGGAGAAAGTAGTTTCCGTCGTAAAAAACCCCTACTCGCGTAAGTTTTTTTTGTGATCTGGACATTTGAATTGTTTTGCTCTTTGCGATAAAAATGTAGAAAGAGTGATCTTTCTATCATAGACATATGAAATACGCACAGGATTAACTGGTGTATTGGCTGCAATATGCAAATATTGTTCGTCTAGTTGTTAAAAAGCGATAGATAACTTCTAGCCGACAAACTGTGCGATATGCAGCTAATTGGCCTAATGAAGATTACGCCATATTGCTTACCTCTGAAAACGCCCATCTCTCCAGAGGGTTCTAATGGAGATAAATATTGTGGTAACAATCTGTGCACGGGGGTAAATAGCGTGTAACTGGCTATTTACGCGATAGTAAAGTTTGGATCTTATTCCATTTGTGTAGCATTCTTGAAAATGCGATTCCAACGAATTCCATTTTTCATAGAGGCATCTTTTGTTGAAAACCAAATGAAGAGAGGTTTTCCAACAATGTGATCTGCGGGCACGAAACCCCAAAAACGGCTGTCCTCAGAGCTGTGTCGGTTGTCACCCATAGCCCAAAAGTAGTCTTGCTCAAAAGTGTACTCTTTGGCTTGTTGACCATCTATGTATATTGCTCCTCCCTTCACTTCAAGATCGTGACCTTCATAAACGCCAATAATTCTAGTAAACAGGGCAATGTTATTTGGACCGATGGCAACCGTAACACCAGCTTTCGGTACCGTTATGGGACCATAATTGTCCTTCGTCCATTCGGGGAAGTTCTTTGGATCGTGTGGGAACAGCTTGAATTTATTTGCTTCATCCCGCTCAGCAAGGCGCTCTTGAACTTCAAGAGGATATGAACGACGGGTCGTGTCCTTTGAAGGAGCAAGTTCATTGAGTGGTTCGATCTTGAGTCCAGGAGAAATACCTTGAAGCTTATCAAGTTGACCTTGATTCATTACTATATAGAATGCTTTTTGCGCCAGCACTTGTTTGGCTTCATTAGCATTGTTCGCACTGAGATCTTCTGCTGAGATTCCCCATTCATATAACTTTTCGAAAGGAATCAGCGCATTTGAAGTGTTTGTCACCTGGTACTGAAACTGAATGTTTGGAGCATCTTTCGATCGTTCACCGTTGATAAATAAGTCTCTATCGCGAATCTCTACTACGTCGCCAGCTATCGCAACGGCACGTTTTACATAGTGATCTTTCTTGTCGAGTGGGCGGGTGATAAGCTCTACATTGCCTTTTTTGATCTGGACATTATGCCTTGGCCAAACATTGCCAAATCGATAATCTTCGGCAGACCAAGTCCTACCGGGCAAAACATAAACGGAATCGCCAAGTGGGTAATTAAAAACGATTGGGTCATTTCGATCAATGTCTTCAAGTGCAGGAAGACGTGCCATGTCTAGTGAAGGCTTCTCAAAATAACTTTCGCCGAGATCAAATGGCAGACGATTGTGGAGCAACGGAATCATCGCAATCGTCTTCGGAGTGCGAATGCCATAGTGCATCTTAGAAACCAACAAGTAGTCTCCTACCAATAAGCTTCCTTCCATAGAGCTTGTTGGAATCGTAAACATCTCAAATACAAATAGTCGGATAAGTGCTGCCGCCGATACTGCGAAGATGATAGCCTCTGCCCATTCTCTACCTCCAGAACGCTTAAATGGACTCTCACTAATAAGTCTGTCAGCTTTGCGTTGTTCACCTCGGGTGAGTGCAGTTGCAATAGACTGAGCGTACTCTTTTTCTCTTTTTAGAATTGGTCCTTCATAGTTAGCCTCCTTCTTATTGCCTAGAAGGAAGAAGTAAATCGGTGAGGCCACAACAGCAAGAAAACTATCCATGAACTTGAACTGCCCAAAAGATCGAGCGAGATCCACACAAAGGCCTGCAAATATGAAAACGTTGACGAGTGGTACAAGAAGCCAGAATGCAAAGCTGCTTTTGCGACCTACCAATTCCGCCCACTTCATGAAGTTGACCATCGGGATCCATGCATCACCTGCTTTGAGGCTCATGTCCTCAGGAAGGTTGGGTATAGCTTTCGCGAAAACTATCGACAAGCTGTAACAGAGAACTAGGTAGCTTATTACCAGAAAAATCAGAAGACCCATAGTAAATGTCAAATTCGTAGTGGCGAAAGTAGCCCACTTCACTAATCACAAGCAGATCTTGTCGACCAACCTTAAGAAATTGAGGATAAGTGTTGCTTTATCGGGCTGGACAGTCGGCAATTACGTAGATACGTTCACGCTTATCGAGGTGACTCAAATAGACATCTAAGTGCTTTTCGACATAGCCAGCCTTGATACATCGGAATGCAACAGGAATTGCTACTTCAGCTCTAGGATCAATGGGCTCTCTTGGCCAATCAACGGCAGTACATCCACAACTCGAGCGAATATTTTCAATGATGAATGACTCCTCAGTAACATTTCGCAGTACTAGCGTGTCAAAGCGCTCAACACCTCTGGACTCAAAATATCCAAAATCTAGTTCAGTCCCATTTGGCCACATAGAAGTACTGTCCTCTGACTGGGCCATGACCCAAAACGGAGATAGAGCACAAATTGCCAATAGAGTGCAGCACTTAAGCTTCAGGTTGTTCATTTTGTTCTATCTCTACTTCTTCTGCCATTTCGAGTACGTCCCAGGTATGATCTGAAAGCAGACTCACTCTAGCAACGAAGCGATAGGGTGGTTTGGTACCCCATTCTTCAGGTGAGACAAGGCTAAGTACGCGCTTACCATTTGCTCGCTCGTACAAAAAGCACTTTTGACCAATAATCGCTTTGAATCCAACTTCGGCGGTGTAAATGCTTTCGCTGACACTAATCCTGTCATGAATGCTTTGAGCCTGAGAAATCAGTACCTCAATCTGCTGCTTGAGCTGGTTCAGTTGAACACCTGTTTGCTCATACATTGCAGACATTGCCAAACCCTTTGTCTTCCCTTTGTCGAGTGGCTTTATGATTGCCGAGCCAACATGGTGAGCATAAGGCAGCAACCCTGGGTTTTCAGCCACTTTATCTGGATCGATATTCATCTTGGACTCGCGAGGCTTGCTCTTGGACATATTGACAAAACGAAGGAATCAATGAAGGGTTTAAGCCTTTTGCAATAAAGTGGATTACTCCGCAAACGAAAGCTTATTTCTAAAATGAGAAAAGCCCTGCTAGCTGTTGCCAACAGGGCTTTTCTTGTTTTGGCGGAAGCTGAAAAGACAGATTCTAACCAAGTAGGTGCTTACTTAAGACGGAAAGTTCCCTGTCCGCTGAGGTAGCCTTTGTTATAGACTTCAACACCGTAATCGCCTTCTGAAAGTGTTACTGGTGTGTCCCAAGTGACGCAAACTTCACTTACGTCATTGTTGAATTGGTGCTCAGCGACTTTCGTATATCGCACTTTTTCTTTTGTGAGTGAGTTTGTGAGAACACCTGAGCCCATCTCTTCAACTGCAAGCGTCTCGCCAAGCGGATTGATAATGCGCACGTAAAAATCTTCGCTACCCACTGGCGTGACATCATTTGTAGTTGTTTGAAAGCAAATGTTGAGCAAGTCTACATTCTTCGCATATTTCTTGCGAACAGTCTTCCCGTTGTCCTTCATTCGAAGACCAGTAACGTTTACGCCACCCACTTTAACCACAGAAGCCATGGTTACTGTACTTGCAAGTGCAGCGCGCTCCTCCATGAGCACTTCTTTTTCACTCATGAGCTCCGCACGAGCCGTCGTAAGTTCTTCATTCGCCATTGTTGCTTGGGCTACAGTTTGTTGTAGTCCTTCATTGGCTTGGTTAAGGTTGTTGTTTTGCTCAGCTAACAGGTTATTCTGCTCGCGAAGGTCGTTGATTTCAACGACGTAAGCAGCAGTTTGCTCTTTGAGTGATGCGAGCTCTTTACGCACCTTACCTAGGTTACGCTTGTCTCTCATGAGTCCATCAATTCTTTTCTTAGAATCAATTAGCTCGGCTTTTTGAGAATCGATTAAGGCATTTGCCTCCTCGTTGTCTCCACGCATCTCTTCAAGCTCGTTAAGGCTCTCGTAGTATTGCTTTTCGACATCACGCTTGAGAGCGTTTGTTTCGTCAAGTTGAGAGAGCATATCGTCTCGCTCTGTCATGACCTCGTTACGGTCGTATGCAAGCCATCCGGTAACACCTAGTGTACCTACAAGAAGAACGATTAAAAATGGAAGAAGGCGCGATGCGCCTGATGAATTAGACATAAGTCTTGGTTTTTGTCAACAGTGTTGTCAGCTCGAAAGCCGTTCATAAAGTCTGACTCCATGAACGGGTGAGATTCAAATTGAGTGTCAAAACTATCAAATCCCCGACACTAAAAACAAAGAAATGACACAAAATTTTTCGTCAAAAATAGGGTTAACTATCTGTTTTACATGTGTTTATATTGATTTTGTTGCTCAAAAATTGCTGGGAAAAGAATTTTAAATTTTAACACTTTCTCGGTATTCTTATCAAAATTGATTGAAAACTGCTTCTTTGAGAACAATTCATTCTTCAATTTTATAGAATAATCTGACATGTACGATAAAATTCCGCTGAATAGCATTCTATTTCTGGATATAGAGTGTGTTTGTGGCGAGCCTACTTTTGAAGAAGTTCCTTCTACATTACAAGCCCTTTGGGCTGCAAAGGCCCCGCGCATCATGCGTGTCGATGAATTAAGCGAAGAAGAGATTGCTCAGTCTTATGTTGACAAAGCAGCCATTTACTCTGAGTTCGGCAAGATCGTATGTATTAGTGTAGGGATCATTGCAGGAACAGATGGAGAAGAAGTTATTCGGGTAAAGAGTTTTGCTGACCCAGATGAAAGAGTCTTACTCGAAGAATTTGCCCAGTTGTTACACGATAGCGGACGTAAGCTTAATCACTTTTGTGGTCATAACATTAAGGAGTTTGACATGCCTTACATCGGACGGAGAATGCTCATCAACGGGATGCGGCTGCACCCACTACTTGATCTTCGCGGTAAAAAGCCTTGGGAAACCAAACATCTTATCGATACCATGGAAATGTGGAGTTTCGGTGATCGAAAGAACTATACGAGCCTCAAATTACTTGCTGCACTATTCGGAGTTCCTAGTCCTAAGGATGACATTGATGGTTCTCAGGTAGGTCGAGTATTTTGGGAAGAAAACGACCTAGATCGCATAGCGGTCTATTGCGAAAAGGATGTTGTCGCGACCACTAACGTGTTCATGGCGATGACCAATCGAAAACAGATTTCCAATGACAGGGTTTTACTAGTCGGTCGTCCAACAGAGGAAGATCCAGCAGCCTAACTTTACGCCTATGCCTAGTCACCTCGTCGCACCCTCTTTGCTTGCCGCAGATTTTACCCAATTGCAATCTGAAATAGAGATGTTCAATGCATCGTCCGCAGACTGGTTGCATTACGACACCATGGATGGCCAGTTCGTTCCCAACCTATCTCTGGGATTGGGCATGCTTAAGGCAGTGCGAAAAATGACCACAAAGCCAATCGATGCACATCTTATGATTGAGCGTCCAGAACGCCATATCGAAGCCTTTCGAGATGCGGGTGCAGACCAAATAACGGTACATCAAGAAGCCTGTACACATCTTCATCGGGTGATTCAACAAATCAAAGCCACTGGGGCTAAAGCTGGGGTCGCGATTAATCCCGCTACACCAGTTTCTAGCATTTTCGATGTTCTTGAAGAAGTAGATATTATACTGATCATGAGCGTCAATCCCGGATTTGGTGGCCAAAAGTTCATCTATCGAGCCATCAATAAGATCGAAGCGCTAAAATCAGAAATGATGACGCGCAACCTCAACCCTCACATCGTAGTCGACGGTGGGGTAGGGTTACAAAATGCGCAGAAGATTTTGCAGGCTGGAGCTAATGTTTTGGTTGCTGGAAGTGCTGTCTTTAAAGCAAGCGATCCTTCAGAAGCAATCCGACAGCTAAAGGATGTGGGACACGAAATTGCTCATTGGGCGTGAGTATAAAATTGTCAGATCAAAATCTTTTGGACGTAGAATCTTCTCCAGAGCTGAAGCTCAGAATTGCTACTCTTTGGGCTATTAAGTGGCGGAAAAATATTGGGCTCCTTGCTGCCGTAGCAATGTTTTGCAACATCTACTACATTATTTTTCGTGGTGGATTGAACTTTCACTACATCAAGTTCATCTTAGTTGGAATATTTTGGTTCCTGATATCAGCTGCGTTGGGAATAGTTCTAGGGCTGCTGATCGCAATGATTCCTATAAAAAAACTTCCATTTACCTCCAAGTTGCCACTAGCTTTTGCATGTGGCGTGTTTCTGGTCAATGCAATCTTGCTGTTTATAATTCTAGCGGAAATTTAGCTTTCCAATCAAATTTGAGGTCACTATACCTAACGTTCCCTCATTAACTTTTAGATTTTATGCAGCTACTTTGGTAGTTAAAAAATATAGATGATTTGCTTGATACTGAGCTCAATCCAGACATAAAATTGCGCACGACGTTTGATTGGCTTAAGAAGCAACGAAAGGTCTTGACCATTGCTGTTTTGCTTCTTTTCATCTACAAGATCTTTGGTCCAATTTGGTTTATTGGACATAAAATCCAGTCCTGGCCCATGGCTTCTGTTTTTGGGGTAGGTTTGGGCTTCTGTTTTGTGTCAGCGGTCATTGGTTCGATGATCGGTTTCATCTTGGGTCTTTTGCCACTAAAAGGCCTACCATACTATCTTAAGCTTCCACTCGCAACGTTATCAGGAATTTTACTCGTCAATCTGATTTTCTCGCTTTTCGCGACATACCAAGTGCTGGTTTTGGCCTCAGGGTCCTCCTTGCCTGCCTTGTAAGTGTATGTGTTGGGCTTTCGCCAAAACTAGCCGCACAAACCTCCACCGTCACTGGAGTAGTGGTCAATGAATTAGATCAAGAGGTAATCGACCTTGCTAACGTTTATCTATCGGATTTTTCTGCGAATACGACGACTGATCAAGCAGGACGTTTTGAGCTTACTGTGCCTGCTGATAAGTCTCTAATTGTTGTTGTTACCAGGGTAGGTTTTGTCGAAAGACGAATAAACGTAAAGCCCATAGCTGCAGGTGATGAAAGAGAGATTAGAATTGACATGCTTGCGGCCAATATGGATGTAGACATCGTCGTGAAAGAAAGTAAGCTGGACGAAGGACTCGGTGTTCGTGAGCAAGCAGATAACTTGCGTATGCTGCCGAGTACAACAGGTAACCTTGAGTCTGTACTCCCTGCGATTGCCCTAGGTGTAAGCCCGGGAACTGGCGGTGAGTTGAGTTCCCAATACAATGTACGTGGAGGTAATTACGACGAAAACCTAGTTTACGTTAATGATTTTGAAATCTATCGCCCTCAGCTTATCCGTACAGGTCAGCAAGAAGGGCTCACTTTCGCTAACCTTGATTTAGCGCAATCACTTACCTTTTCTTCGGGCGGATTTGAAGCTCGATATGGAGATAAGCTCTCAAGTGTACTTTCCGTTCGCTACAAACGCCCAGATTCTCTCAAAGCCTCTGTTAGTGGGAGTTTTTTAGGTGCAAGCGCACACGTTGAAGGTTCAACCCAACTGGGAAAAGACAGCTATCGCCGCTTGCGATATTTAGTTGGAACACGTTACAAAACCACACGCTATCTATTGGGTTCTCTCGATATCTCTGGAGAGTACGTTCCTAATTTTATTGATCTCCAAGGGTATTTCACTTATGACCTAAACCGAGCTTGGCAATTAGGCGCTTTGATCAACTACAACAGCGCGTCTTATCGATTTTCACCAGAAGAAAGAAGTACGGGATTCGGTCTGCTCAATGTCGCGCTCGAATTGCAAAGTTCGCTGGAAGGTATAGAGGACGATGAGTTTAATACAGCGATGGGAGGCCTATCCTTAACCTACGTACCTGAGCGTGATAAGAACCCGCTTTATCTCAAGTTTTTAGGTTCTGGGTTCAATATCCAAGAGGTCGAACGGGCGTCTGTTATTGGCGCGTATTCGCTCCGGGAGATTGAAGCGAGTTTGGGCAGCGATGATTTTGGAACCCCGATTCGTGAGTTGGGTAGCGGTGTGCAGCAACGCTACATCAGAAATTTCCTGTACAGCAACATTTACAACTTTACGCATCTAGGCGGAATTGAAATTCAGCCCCAAAAAGAAGAAACGAACACGAAGTCGAATTTCATTCAATGGGGCCTCACAGCAAAGTATGAGGACATCGCCGACCGAATTAATGAATGGGAGCGTCTTGATTCTGCTGGCTTTTCACTGCCTTTTAATCCGGAGGCTGTCGAAGTTGAAGAAGTGTTTCAGTCTCAAAATCGATTAGATGGTCTTCGCTTTAGCAGTTTCCTGCAAAACACGTGGACCTATCGCGAGGAAGGGGCTTTTGAAACCCGCCTCAATCTTGGAGTCCGAGGTGGATACTGGACGGTAAATGAAGAACTTTACATTACCCCGCGTGGTCAGTTACTCATCAAGCCGCTTAATGGTAAGCGTGACATATCGTACCGACTTGCAGGTGGGTTGTACTACCAGCCGCCCTTCTATCGTGAATTGCGCAGAGAAACGGGAGAGTTGAACTTAGCTGTTCAATCACAAAAGAGTCTTCATGCAGTGGCAGGAATGACTTGGGATTATAACGCGAAGAAGTCTGGGCGACCTTTCCGATTTATAGCAGAAGCTTACTACAAGCGCCTCACTGACGTTGTTAGTTATGACGTCGATAATGTTCGTATTCGATATTCTGGAGAAAACGATGCGACCGGTTACGTTGCGGGTGTAGATATGCGTCTCAATGGTGAGTTTGTGAAAGGAACGGAGAGTTGGTTCAACCTCTCGATTTTGCGTGCTAGAGAATCTTTGGATGGCGTCCAACATTTGCAACGTGAGCTAAACGATACGCTTGCAACGGCAGTGTCTTCAGTCCCTCGACCGACGGATCAGTTTGCAACCCTAAGTATATTCTTTCAAGACTACTTCCCAAAGAATGAGAATCTCCAAGTCAACCTGACCACAACGATTGGTACAGGTTTGCCGTATGGATTGCCAGATAATAATGTCGTTTTTCGGAATACCTATCGCTTTGCAGCATATCGACGCGTAGATGTTGGATTTACTGCGCAATTGTGGCGATCAGAATGGCGATCTACGAAGTTGAGGCACTTCCTTCGCGGGACGGAAAACGCGTGGGTAAGCTTTGAAGTGTTCAACATGTTAGGCATTAGAAATGAGGCTTCGCAGACCTTTATAAAGACTATTTTTCGTCAGCAATATGCGATTCCTAATTACCTGACAGGACGTCGATTGAATTTGCGCTTCAGGGTTGAATTTTAAGGTTGGCGGGATCTTTTAGGCGCTCGGGCTGAAGGAATATTAAAAAGAGTTTTAGGATGACTGCATTTTTTCGCCAGTAGGTTGAAAAAACTGCTACATTTGCGGCTGCTTAAGTAAGCCCGGTCGGGGATTTTCCTAAATATCGGGTATGGTTCATCCATAAAAATTACAGACCTCATGGTCAAGATTCGACTACAGCGTCGCGGGCGACGCAAAAAGCCCTTCTACCACATCGTAATCGCCGACTCTCGTAGTCCACGCGATGGCCGTTTCATTGAGAAGGTTGGTACCTACAACCCAATGACAAAGCCTGCAACGATTGATCTCGATGCTGATCAAGCTTTTGATTGGTTGCTCAAAGGTGCTCAGCCTACTGATACTGTTCGTGCGATTCTTCGTGTGAAAGGAGTTATGTACCGCAAGCACCTCCACCGTGGAGTGCTTAAAGGAGCACTCACTGAAGAGCAAGCTGAGAAAATGCTTGCAGAGTGGGTAGGCAAAAAAGAAGCGAAGTTCGCTGATCGTTTTGCAGAGACTGCAAAAGAGAAAGAAGCACTCCGTGCTAAAGTTGCTGGTGTCAAGCCAGTAATTAAGGAGCCGGAACCAGAGTATGTAGCTCCACCTGAGCTTACTCCAACGGTTGAATCAGCAGCTGCTGCAGCACAAGAAGCTGCTCCAGTAGCTGAAGAGGCAGCTCCAGCTGTTGAAGAAGCACCTGTTGCAGTTGCTGAAGAGCCTGCACCAGGTGTTGAAGAAGCTCCTGCTCCTGTTGTTGAAGAAACTCCAGAGCCAGTTGCTGAAGTTCCTGCACCTGCAGTAGTGGAAGAGGCTCCAGCAGCTACTCCTGATAAACTCAACAAGATCGAAGGAATTGGTCCAAAGATCGCTGAGGTACTTAACAATAATGGTATCATGACTTTTGCTGAATTAGCTGCAAAAGATCCTGCTGATATCAAAACAATGCTGACAGAAGCGGAAGGTAACTTCGGTGCCCACGTTCCTGACACATGGCCAACTCAAGCAAAGCTCGCTGCCGACGGTAAGTGGGATGAGCTTAAGGAACTCCAAGACAAGCTTGACGGCGGAAAGCCTGCATAAGCTAGCTTCTAGAACGCATCCTGTGTTTTTGTAGCTGACCCCGCAAACAAAACGAAGCAATTTTCGTAAGTTTGTAAAGTGAAATTCTTCAAGAATTTCACGAAAGACTGGGACATCAGACCTGGTAATTCTCAAGCGGGGATTACCAGGTTTTTTGTATCCAGTCACACATTTCTAACATTTTTACCCCCCTACTATGGAAGCTCTTAGCAATGACTACAAGCAACGCCTTGAAGACATAAAATCTGCGATTCAAGAAAGTGAACTACTCTCAACGTATATCGACAGTGAAGAGCCTGAAGATTATTCTGCTTTCAAAGATGCCTTTGAATCTGAAATCGCGAGCCTCTATCAAGAAGTAGCCAATGTAGCACCACTTCAAGTTGAAGCACTAGAACTCGCTTTATTAGACGAGGGCTTGGAAGGGTTGTATATGCCTCGCATCCTCGGTTATGCAGTGCTTAGACCACGTGTTGACAGCAGAGGTTTTTACTATCGACCTCAAGATCACTTGCGTAAAGTGATGCATGCAATAGCTCAAAGTGCTGCATTCCCTGAGTTGGAGCGTCGCATAGGCCAAGGTGTTACAGTTGCGCTAACGCTAAGTACGAATGTTTGGGTGAGTAATCTCATGGATGCGATTCCAAATAAGATTCCACGAAATTTCTACGCGAGTAAAAACGACTCAAGTATTCGCACACCTGAGCAACGACTTGCAGTGCATGCGAGATATGCACGTCAATTCGCAAAGGAGAATTATGCGACGGCTTCAATGCCAACTTCTGTAGAGGAAGCTACAGTTACTTTCCCTGATGTACTTAAGTTTTTAGAGTACCGATATGGTCACGATGTAGACAATAGTTCTCTATCTGTTCCTTTGTTCGATCTACTCACAAAGACCGAGCTTAAGCCTGTTCCTGGTTATAAAAGTGTACTGACTCTAACCGGTATGTTCCAGGAAATGCCAGCAGCTTCAGAAAACAAGCTTAGAGATCTATTAAGAGATGCAGCGAAAGATTCTACCTTTCCTGACCCGTATTTCAAATTTCTCGCTAGCCTTCACCAAGGAAATAATGTAGAAATCACTCCAGAAGTTGATCGCCGTATGGCTCAGCGAGTTGGAACAGCAGGTGATGGCTTAGTCCAGCAATACTATTCATTAGTTGAGAAGATTCATGCAAATGGAATTAATCATCTAGAGACGCAGGATGTAATTCGCGTATTTATTGGTGATCAAAAAGGGTTAAGTGATGTTGTCGAGTGTGTTCGTCAGACTGTCCTACGTTACTTTAAGGAGATGCTCGGTAATTTGGATACAGACAACTATACAGAGTTTTTTGAGGCTTCAAAGTTGTTTGCAGTCCACTTCGATATTTTTGATAACGAAAGTTTCAAGCAGGAAATTCGCCTTCTAAGCACTCGCTATGTGAAGTCTTGCATGAAAATCTACACAGATAAGCGTGGACGCGATTATCAGGATATCAAGAAGTTCGTTAAGCGAACATGGGTTGACCTTGGTTTTATGACCGAACGAGAAATCGTCAACTTCTTTAAGACAAAGAGAACCCGCAAGCCTGCAACTGCATAATGACACTGTTGACTTAGAGCGTGTTTTGACGAATTAAAGTTTTTAAAACACGTGCTTAATTTGCTTGAAATCCAAGTAAGATTAAAGCCGCC
Source organism: uncultured Saprospiraceae bacterium (assembly GCA_937924035.1). Classification (GTDB taxonomy): domain Bacteria; phylum Bacteroidota; class Bacteroidia; order Chitinophagales; family Saprospiraceae; genus CALDTK01. Next base: position 12,240 of record CALDTK010000088.1, read on the forward strand.
TATTTGCTCCAGCAAGTAGGCGGCTTTTTTCGAGAAGAGGTCTAGAAAGGATGGCCCTACGTTAAAGCTCTATACTTTAGCTTGATCATGCCTTAAAAGAGAGGAGATTGCCTTTTATAGTACGTAACCACTGTATTAAATTTCAAAGAAAGAATTAAGGACGTCACCTTTATTCCCTAAGTTGGCGTTGAGCACTAGAACTCCCTCCTATGTCTAAATTGATAATTGTCTCTAATCGTCTTCCTGTAACCATTAATCGAAAGCGTGGAGAGCTGATCTATTTTCCAAGTGCTGGAGGTCTCGCCACAGGGCTTAATTCGCTTAATGACTCTTTAAATCGCAAGTGGGTTGGCTGGCCAGGTAAGTCTATCAAGGAGGATTGGGAAAGAGAGAGCATTCGAAATGACCTTAAAGAGGACGGACTAGTGCCCGTTTTTTTGAGTAATACGGATATTGAGAATTTCTATGGTGGTTTTTCCAACAAAGTTATCTGGCCTCACTTTCACTATTTCACGCAGTATACAGACTACACGCACGATGCCTATTGGAAGGCGTATGTGAAAGTGAACCGAAAATTTGCGAAAGAAGTCGCACCACTTATCGAAGAGGGTGATACCGTTTGGGTACACGATTACCAACTGATGTTGCTTCCAGGTATGATTAGGGAGACACATCCGAACGTGGCTATTGGATTTTTCCTGCATATTCCATTTCCTAGTTACGAGATCTTTAGGATTTTGCCTTGGAGGGAAGAAATCCTCAAAGGCGTTTTAGGTTCTGACTTGATTGGTTTTCACACCTTCGGATACATGCGTCACTTTTTAAGTGCTGCGTATAGAATTGGTGGCTTTGAGCACCAATTCGGCCGTATGGAAATAGAAGGTCGAAAGGTCAATGTCGATGTCTATCCAATGGGCATAGATTATGAAAAGTATGCCTTTCACGAGCCAGATAAAATGGACGATGGGGTGCAAGCGATCATGAATATCTCAAGAGGTCTGCGGATTGTCCTGAGTGTGGATCGTTTAGACTATACCAAAGGGATTCCTCAACGTATTCGTGCGATCGGAAGATTTTTAGCTTCACATCCGGAGTATACAAGACAAGTAAGCTTTGTAATGCTGGTCGTTCCTTCACGTGACACTGTTGACCAGTATCAGGAACTAAAGCATGAGGTAGAAACGCTAGTTGGTGAAATCAATGGTTTATATGGCACCTTTGACTGGACTCCTATAAAGTATTTCTATCGAAGCCTGAGCTTTGGTTCGCTAAATGCACTCTATCAAAGATCTGATGTTGCTTTGATTACTCCTTTGCGCGATGGTATGAACCTTGTTGCTAAAGAGTACATCGCCAGCAAAGAAAAAAGTATGCGCGGCGTACTTATCCTTTCTGAAATGGCAGGCGCTGCCAATGAACTTACAGATGCGATAACTGTCAATCCACAGGATAGTGAAGAGATGGTAAAAGCACTTGATCAAGCATTGAGTATGTCTCCTGAAGAGCAGGAGTTACGCCTCAAAAAAATGCAAAACCGGCTGAGAAAGTACAACGTCAGTAATTGGGCTGCTGCTTTCATGAAAGACCTAAAAAAACTGACTATGCCATCAGAAGCGAACAAGGTGAACTTGATTGACGACGCAGTTGTCGATCAAATGATCGAAGATTATCGAAAGTCCAAAAATCGACTCCTCATGCTCGATTACGATGGCACGCTCATGGGTTTTCATGCTGATCCACAAGCTGTAGCTCCAGATGCAGAGCTTCTTGAGTTAATGGAGGTTTTGGCGAAAGCTGAAGGAAATACACTCATTTTTAATTCTGGGCGGGATCATATCACACTAGAAAAATGGCTTGGTCATCTCGGTACTGACATGGCTGCAGAGCATGGTGTCTGGCAACGACGCAAGGGCGAGTGGAAGCAAGCGGCTGGAATGACAAACCAATGGAAACAGCGCGTTATGGAAGTGCTTGACGGCATGGTTGAGCGTACTCCAGGAAGCTTCATCGAAGAGAAAGAATACAGTCTTGCATGGCACTATCGAAAGGCAGATAAAGAACTCGGAGCGAAGCGCGTTAGAGAGTTTAGAGAAGTTTTAAGCTACTTAACTTCTAACCTAGACTTACAGGTTTTAGAAGGTCATAAGGTGGTTGAAATCAAAAACGCAGGTGTAAATAAGGGTAAAGCGGCAGCTTCCTGGGTTGATGAGAATGATTTCGATTTTTCAATCACGATAGGTGATGACCACACCGATGAAGATACGTTCAAGGCGATGCCAGAAGGTGCTTACACGATCAAGGTTGGGGAAGGAGCAACAGAGGCAAAATACCAAGTCGCAAATGTAGACAAGGTTAGGAAATTGCTTACAAAACTGGCCTATTCCGATAAGCCCCAAGTAGGGTAGAAGATGTATTCTTTGCAAGCATTTGCCCGAGGGTTTCTCGCTTATTTTAAGGTTATTCCTTTATTCTCGAAGCTTGGACTTTGGAGGTATCTGCTGCTCACAGCCGCTGTTTCCTTCTTGGTACTACTTTTTATTGGGGGTATAGCTTACGGTGTGGCACAATTGGTGATGGCGGTGCCATACGACTCCATATTAGGTCCGTATCCAGGATTTGCAACCGCAATCGCGGTTATTGCTTTTTTGGCCGTGATCGTGCTAGGTGTTTTGCTCTTCAAGCATTTAGTCCTCATCGCTACTTCTCCATGGATGGGAAAAGTTGCTGATGCAGTAGGCAGCCATTTTAATGGTGTTAAGGGTTTTCAAGTTGATAGTGCTCAAGGCAAAACAAGCAACGAGCGTATGTCTCTCGTTAAACGTAGTATTCGGCTCAATGCTAGACTCCTCTTCTTTGAAATGCTTTTGACCATCCCTTTGCTGCTCGCTGGATTAATTCCAGGTGTAAACATTGCTGCAGCAGTACTACTCGTTCTCGTACAGTCTTATTTTGTTGGAGCAGGGACTTTGGATTTTACATTGGAAGAGCGCTATACCTATGGTGAGTCCGTTGCATATTTTAATAACAATCGTGGGCTCACCATAGGCATAGGCCTAGGATTTGTGCTGCTACTTTTTACTGCAGTAGGCTTCCTTTTTGCTCCTGCATGGTCTGCTGCAGCAAGTTCTTACGCTTTCCATAATCAGGCAGTTGATCATCAAACTAAATCGAGCTCATCTCAAGCTAGTTGAGCGGATTGATGCGGTTTCTCTCTTGGATACTCTTTGTAGTAGGTGTACTTCAGCACGTCATGTGTCGTGATGATTCCAAGGAGGTTATGCTCTTCATCACAGATAGGTAGCCCATGGAAAAGATGCTTCATGAACAGCTCTGCTGCAGCTCCAATAGGATCACCTGGATTTAAAAAAGCAACATTGGTTGTCATGAAGTCTTTGATCCGATGATTGTGGTAATCGGCAGTCGGAACATCCATGTTCATCAGGTCATAACTCGTGACAATCCCAACCATTTTTGAGCCTTCAACAATTGGTATGTGGTGATATCGCTTCGTTTTAATAATCTTATTTACATCAGCAGCCGTGTGGCTTGGAGAAAGAGTAAGGACTTTCTTGGTCATTATCGTGTGTATACGCTCTGTCATCATAACTGGAGGGGATTTGTTGTACGGAATAAGGTAAGGTTAAAAGTTCAAACAGGCAAATGAAGTTTGCTTATTTGGGTGGCAATCCCTATAAAGGTTGATTGGAATTCCTCTCCGAGCTTAGCCCATTAGTGCCCAGCTAGATGTTTCTGCCGAAAGACGAGTCTATGTTTGCAGTACCCCAACATTGAAAGGTTCAATTATGCCAAAATTTGCTGCTTCAAGACAGGTCGATATAAATGGCCTCGTCGTTGCAGGATCAATAATCTCATCTACCCACAAACGAGATGCGGCGTAGGTCGCTTCTGTCTGCGCGTCGTAGCGTTCACTTATTTTTTTGAGCAATGCATCTTGTTCCTCCTGGGAAGGTTTGTCCTTACCTGCGAGTTGAATTTGAAGTAAAACCTTTGCTGCTTGAGAGCCACCCATGACTGCAATTCGTGCTGTCGGCCATGCAGCAATGAAACGAGGATCATACGCCTTTCCGCACATCGCATAGTTGCCGGCTCCGTAGGAATTACCCATTACAATTGTAATCTTCGGGACGGTTGAATTTGAAACCGCGTTCACCAATTTTGCCCCGTCTTTAATGATTCCACCATGCTCTGAACGACTGCCAACCATGAATCCTGTGACGTCGTGCATAAACACTAATGGAATTCGCTTTTGGTTACAATTCATGACGAAGCGAGCAGCTTTATCAGCACTGTCTGAATAGATAACACCACCGAATTGCATCTCACCACTTGCAGTTTTGATGATCTCCCGATTGTTGGCCACTATGCCAACAGCCCAACCATCCACACGTGCGTAGCCACAAAGAATCGTACGTCCATAGTCTGGTTTGTACTCTGTCCAAGAATTAGCATCAATAATGGTTTCAAGCACGCTTAAGGTTGCGTAAGGCTTGGTTCGTACATCAGGGAACCTTGCATAGACCTCTGTGGTAGCAACGGCAGGGTCAATCGCCTCTTTTCGATCTATTCCTGCAGTTGGCCTCGCTCCTAATTTGTCCACCAACTCTCTAATGGTGTCTAGACAGGTCTGGTCGTCTTTACACTTGTAGTCTACCACGCCGCTGATGGATGTTTGAGTAGTTGCTCCACCAAGGGTTTCCTGGTCTACATTTTCACCTATAGCTGCTCGAACCAAATATGGACCCGCAAGGAAAATACTCCCTGTACCTTCAACGATGAGGCTTTCGTCGCTCATGATAGGCAGGTAGGCGCCACCTGCAACACAACTCCCCATGATAGCTGCAATCTGAGGAATTCCTTTACTTGAAAGCTGTGCGTTGTTTCTGAAAATGCGTCCGAAATGCTCTTTGTCAGGAAAGATTTCGTCCTGCATAGGAAGATAAACGCCTGCCGAATCTACCAAGTAGATGATCGGAAGTCTATTCTCTAGTGCAATCTCTTGTGCCCTCAAATTTTTCTTACCAGTAATCGGGAACCAGGCGCCAGCCTTTACCGTGGCGTCATTAGCAACGATCACACAGAGTCTATTTTGTACCCTTCCAAGTCCAACTACAACACCACCGGCAGGACATCCGCCGTGTTCTTTATACATTCCATAGCCGGCAAAACTTCCAAACTCTAAAAAGTCGCTGCCTTGATCAACCAAAGCTGCCACTCTTTCACGAGCCGTTAGCTTTCCCTTTGCGTGTTGCTTGGCTATTTTCTTTTCGCCTCCACCTTTCTGAATGACGAGTAAACGGTGTTTGATATTTGAATACGCAAGTCTATTTGCGTCGTCGTGTATGGCATTTGCTAGGTTGGGCATGGCGGAAAGATAAGGTCTTACCCTTTCTTTTTGGTCGCCTTTGTTTCATCAGGCCCTCCCAATGAAATCGGAGTTGCAAGCTGCTACTGATTGCCCTTTCTGGCTACTGAGAAGATCGAATTGCACATCTTCTTACGGCTAATTATCGCTTGAAGGCATAGTAGTACTCGCCATTGAAACTCTCGTAGTATCCTTCTAAAAGCACATCCTCACCTTTGCGCGTTTCTGAAATAACGCGAACGAGATCATCGATGTTAAGGACGCGTTCTCCGTTCACCTTCGTGATGATATAGTCAGGATCCATTCGAGTACGATCGACTTTCGAACCGAGGTAAATTGAAATCACTTTCGCTCCTTGAGATGGCATTCTAGCAGCTTCGGCATCGGTTAGATCGCGTAACTCAAATCCAATTTCACGCATGAAGCTCTGATGCTCTTGGGTGACTAGGCTTACGTCGTTGATTGCGTTCTTCAGAGTAACGCGTACAGTACTCAGGCGACTGTCACGGAAATAGGTGATCCTAACCGTGGTACCAGGTCGGAAACGACCGATGGTTTCTTTCAGAGCAGGGATATCTCGTATCGGAGCATCTTCAATTCGAATGATTACATCTCCAGGTTCCATACCTGCATCTGCTGCTCCAGAATTTGGATTAATACTTCTGACAAGGACACCATCATTGGTAGGGAGTCCTAGTCTATCGACGTCTTTTACACCAACGTTCTCCAGTTCAATTCCCAGCAATGCGCGTTGAACGGTTCCGAACTCCTTCAAGTCATTGATCACTTTTTCTGCTAATGAAGAGGGCACTGCAAAACTGTATCCTTCATATCGACCTGATCGTGTGATGATCGCAGTATTGATCCCCATGAGTTCGCCTTTGGTATTCACGAGTGCACCTCCAGAATTGCCAGGATTGACAGCTGCATCGGTTTGGATAAAACTCTCAATAGAATAGCGATCGTCTAAAATGTCTATCGATCTGCCCTTCGCACTTACTATTCCTGCGGTGACCGTACTTCGAAGGTCAAAGGGGTTGCCAACAGCCAACACCCATTCTCCGATAAATAGACTGTCGCTGTTACCAAATGAGACAAATGGCAGTCCTTCTGCTTCAATTTTGACCAACGCCAAATCTGTACTCGGATCGCGTCCAATTAGCTCGGCTTCATACTCTCGACGGTCATCAAGGGTTACTTCGATTTCTGTTCCACCATCAACAACGTGATTATTAGTCACAATAAATCCATCTGAGGAAATGATGACTCCCGAACCACTACTCGCATCTACGCTGCGCTGTCGCGACCAGATATCATTCAAATTTCCTCCGCTCAATGATTTGATATTCACGACAGCAGGAGTCACTTTCGAGGAAGCGTTGATAAAGTTAGGATACAACGTGGCCGGATCGACTGTTTTTCCTTTTGGCAACTTCAAGAATGGAGCTCCTAATGCTGTAAGACGTGCGTTATTTCCTTCTCGCTGTACAGGCTTGTCACCTTCCAAATAATTCCAGCCACCAATCGCGAGGAATGCACTAATAAGGCAAAGAAGAGCTGTTCGTAAAAAACTGGCCATTTGGGAGAAAAACGTCTTGAAATGATTAAGCGCTAAAGGTATGCGTACTATTGCTTTCCGCATGCGATTATCTTTACGCAAGTGGCTAGCGCTTACAATCAGTTAGCACTAGAATTTACGGCAGTCGCAAACACCTAGTTACGCATATGTGGAGATACGAACCTAAAACTGATGATGAGTACATCGGAAACGTGTGGGGATGGAAGTTTTCAATGTTTGGACTATTCCTCATCGTCGGTCTGAGTCTAGCGGCATACTTGGTTGCTGAAAAGCGTGGTATCAACATTTTTGATGGAAACGAGGTCATGCAAATCGAACCATCTGCACCCTCAGAGCAATCTTCTCAATGAGCCAGACAACTTCTGCATTTGACTTTGTGAAGTACCACGGTGCAGGCAATGACTTCATCTGCATCGACGATAGAAGCTTGGCGTTCGCACCTTTCGAGACTCAAAGTCAGATCGCGAATCTCTGTCGGAGGCATCTTGGAATTGGAGCTGATGGTTTAATTCTATTGAGAAGCGAAGCTGACCAACAGCTGCGTATGGTCTATTACAATGCCGACGGTGCTCCAAGTAGTTTCTGTGGTAACGGATCGCGTTGTTTTATTCATTTCGCTCATCGTCTCGGCTTAATTGAAACCGACCAGTCGCTGACCTTCGCAGCTGCTGATGGAATGCATATAGGTCGAATGATTTCCAAAGAAACCATTGAGGTCTCGATGCATGTTTCTGCAGACCTTAAGCAGCTTTCTATAACTGATGATTTTGTAGACACGGGATCGCCCCATTTCATCAGGTGGTCAGAAGTTTTGCCGAAAGGAGAAATACTTACAGCTGCGAAAGAAGTTCGTTATAGTCAGGCTTTCGCCAAAACAGGAGTCAATGTCAATTTTGTCTCGATACGCCCCAACGAGAGCCTTGACATACGCACATATGAACGTGGAGTTGAGGATGAAACCTTAGCCTGCGGAACGGGAATAACAGCTGCTGCCATAAGTTTTGCCGAAAGGCGAGGAATGGTAGGAAACATAGAAGTTCCAGTGCAGGCTATTGGAGGCAACCTAAAGGTACGTTTCGAACGCAAAGCTTCCGGTCAACTTGAAAATGTGACCCTCATAGGCCCAGCAAAAGCTGTATTCACTGCAAGCATTGAATTGCCTAATCCAGCTCAATTTGCCAATTGAGAAATGCGTTTTTCAACTCTGCTAGCGCATGTTGGTCGCCAACTTTTTGGGCAACAGCGATTCCAGCTTGATAAACTTCTTCTGCTTCAGTGTTCTTTTGTGAATCTACTAAAAGCGCTGCATAGTGATAGTATAACCCCACGTAGTCAGGATGCAATTTGCGTAGCTTTTTGAATGCTGCAATGCTTTCCTCTACTCGACCTGCATTTTTATGTTCTTGCGCTAAAGCAAACAACAAAAATGAATCTTCAGGCGAATTGGAAAGCATTTCAAGAATTCGCTGGAGTCGATCGGCCATAGTCGCAAAAGTAGCACTGCTCATTAAAGAACAGGTGGCGTATTTAAGCCTTTGGATTTGTCTTTTGTCCAGCGTGTTAAGACGAGTACCTTGTCCCGGCATGAACTAAGTGCACGCTTCTATGGATCAAGTTTCCGAAATATTTCAATTGGTTTGGAGGTTCCTAGACTTCCAGCTATTTCATATCGGTGATTATGCATTAACTACAGGAGCAGTAACCCTTGCAATCATTGTCTTTTTGGCAACGAAGTACTTTGCTATAGCGATAAGTCGGTTCATACTGAAGCCGTTTTTCAAGCACAAATCAGTTGACGTAGGCCGTAGTTATGCGATCTCG
>CALDTK010000089.1 GCA_937924035.1 uncultured Saprospiraceae bacterium
GGAAGAACTGGCAGATATCCTGATATGCGTAGATCTTTTGGCAGCTGATTATGACATCGACTTGAGTAAGGCTTTGCCGGCAAAGTTTAATGCGACTTCAGAAAAAATCGGATTGAAGACTAGGCTCTAGGGCTGCGCCTCTAGTAGTCGCTCTAGTACTCGCTCAACACCGAAATCATCATTGCTGGTCGTCTGGAAGTTGGCGGCTTTGACAATGTCAGGGTGGGCGTTGCCCATGGCAAAACTGAAGTCTGCAAGTGCCAACATTTCTAGGTCATTGTGATAATCACCAAAAACCATCGTCTCCGCTTTCGAAACGCCGAGCTGCTTTTGGATCATGCTAATCGCGTAGCCTTTGTGTGCGTCGGGATGAGAGACATCCACCCAATTTACACCTGAGACTTTAACCTTTAAATTACCTTCAAGGTGCTTGGTATACGGGTAGATGAACTGCTCTGAATTCTCTTTATGATAGAGGGCAATTTTGAGAACGTCAACTTCAAGTGAAGCTAGATCATCAACTGCTTGATGTGAGGAGTAAAATTCACTCATCACTTTTCTGAAAGCTGGTTGGTCAGCGCTTACAAAAGCAGCGTTAGGTGTACACAGCACCGGGAAGATGTCTTCATGGCCCGTAATTGCACTTAGAACACGTGTAGCAGCTCCTGAAGGCACATAGGTGGAGACCAAGATTCTCTCGGGCGACTTGGCGAAGGCACCATTTTCAGCTACGATAATGAGCTCATCTGCAATTGGAGCGAGTTTCTCACGGATACTGTGGTATTGACGCCCACTTGCAGCAACGAAAGTGATACCCTTCGCTTTCATTTGCTCATACAACTGAAAAAAGCGAGTAGTCGCTTCATGCTTGCTGTTGAGCAGAGTGCCGTCCATGTCGCAGATGACTAGTTTGACTTGGTTTAACTCCATTTCGGAAAACTAATCGAAGTATTTCTAGTAAAGTGCTTAGAGCCTAAATATTCCAATACATTTGCGACTCTTATTAACCCCTGAAAATTCACTGTTATGAATTTCAAGAATCTTTTTTTTCTAAGTGTGATCGCTCTTGCTTTTGCAGCATGTGGCGATGATGATAACGAGCCAGCTACACAAACAGATTTGTTAGTTGCAAACGACTGGGTCTACACAGACATATACGTTGCTAGTCAGCCAATAGGTTTTACAAGTTGCAATGGTGACGACTTCCTCTCGTTTACTGCTTCTGGAGCGGTATCGTTCAGCAACAACATGGATGCTGATACGTGTACGATATCATTTACTGAGTATTCAGGTACTTATGAAGTACGAAATGACTCGTTGTTTATTGATGCAATAGACACAGATGGTGACACTGCAGGTGGTGCTTTTGAAATCACACTCCTGAATGGTTCTGAGCTTCGTATCCAAGGAGAAGATGATTTGATCGGAACTTCTGAAGTACGATATACTGCGCAATAAAGGACTTTAAAATCTCGAAAGAAAGATGGCCTCAATTCATCACTGAATTGAGGCCATTGTTTTTAGCTAGGGTTTAGTACATGCCCTTTCGGCAAAACCCCATACAGCTCTCCTCCCTTAGAAAATAGCTTGTCCACCTTAGCGGATACAGCAGGGTCTTCTACCAAACCTGGAGCATGATGCGGCTTAACGCGCGCATCCATTACAAGTGGGCCTGCGCACCCCCAATGCTTGTTGCGGGTCTGAGCACCGATGCCATAAATATCACTACTTGGACTTGTACGAGTGAAGGCAACCCACAGAAAGTTGTTGAGTGTTTTGGCGACGAAGGAAGCATCATCAACGAGTAGGATCAGCGGAAACTGATCTACCATTTCAGGATTCAATCCTCCCAAAGCCGCTTGCATTCTTGTGCGACTTTGCTCTCCGATATAAGGTGTCACCTCTAAGGCAAGGACACCTGGCAAGGGTACGGTCACACGTTTTGGCGATAGCCCTCCAAAGTTGAAATCCGTTGGGACTGTTGTTCCTAATTGACGTCGTTTATCGCCTCGTGCAGCGAAGACAACCTTACTTCCGCTGTTCCATCCTTCACCTGAATAATCAAGCGTATCGATGGTCCAGTTGGTATAGAAATGTAAGTCGCGTTTCCAATCAATTCGCTCCAAGGCGTGCTGAAGGAAAGCGGCCTCGTCGTGACAATCGAGGTTTTTTTCACGACTTCCATCAGCGATGATGAGGAATTTTGCGAGACTGGTCTGTCCGCTTCCAAGTAGACGATTGGCCTGCGTCAAGATCTCCTCAGGTGGTCGGGTATTGTCTACCTCATCTGCTCTGAACGGCATGTATCGCTCGCTTCCAACAGCAAGCAAAAGCGGGTGCACTCCGGCTGCATCTACCGCATTAACAGCCTTAACACCAGGAAATTCCACAGGTGCTAAATCCTTGACGATCTTTGAAATGAGGTAGCCAAAACTGGAGTCCTCCATAGGTGGGCGACCCACGACGGAGAAGTGCCAAATCGCATTCGGTCTATGATAAACTTTGTCGACCTCCATGACTGGAAAATCGTGCTCCAAAGAGTAGTAACCGAGATGATCACCAAACGGCCCCTCAGGCATTAACTTGTCTTTGCGGACGGTTCCAGTGATAACGAAGTCAGCCTCGGCTGGAAGAAAATGATTGTTGTCCCAAGCGTATCGATAACTCTTTCCTGCTAGCATTCCAGCAAAGGTCAACTCAGATAATCCTTCGGGTAATGGCATAATCGCAGTGAAGGCATAACTCGGCGGACCGCCTACGATTACACTCGCACGAAACGGTTCGTCGCTATTTAAATACTGCTGATGATGCACACCAATGCCGCGATGCAATTGGTAATGGAGTCCAATCTCTTTGTCTGTTTTGTATTCGTTGCCATCTAGTTGAACGCGGTACATGCCTACGTTCGATTCCATTGGATTTTTAGATCCTGGAGGGAAGGATAAAACCTGAGGCATGGTAACAAAAGCACCACCATCCATTGGCCAACTCTTAATTAAGGGCAGCTGGCTGATCGTGGTACGGCCTTTTAAAATCGGCGCCTTTCCCAAATACTTTTTCGGGAGGGATGTGTACGCTGTCATTGGTGCCGATGCATACTTAAGTGGCGCCTTCATGAAGCGCATCGGGTCGATCTTTAATTCGACCATCCGTTGCACTTTTTCTAAGGTATCGCGAAAAAGCCAACTGGTCCGATCAAAGGTCCCGTACAAGTTGCTGAGTGCCCTGAACGGCGAACCTTTTACCTTTTCAAAAAGGATGGCTGGACCTTGGGCATCAAAAATCCTCCGGTGTACTGCAGCGATTTCTAAGTCAGGATCAAGTTCACTTTTGATGCGAAGCAGCTTGCCATGCTTGTCGAGATCGTCGACGGTTTCTTGAAGGTTGCGGTAGGCCATTGGAGGTGTAACATAGTTAAAAGGCTAGGGTTTTGATCACGTAGTAATAGCGTCATTTCGACTAACTGACGCGCAGCTGTCGTGTAATGGAGAAAAAGCGGAATGCGATCCTAAAATTCAATTAACGCCGCTTACCTTCGATCGAGGCTGCGCCAGCTCCAACGGGTTGAAGCTAAAAGTTTAGAGGGCTCATTAAATAACAGCTAATCCCGCTTCCCAAAAAGCAAACTCCCAACCCTGAGCATACTGCTGCCGTGTTTTAGCGCAAGCTGATAATCTCCACTCATCCCCATGCTGAGGTGGTTCCAATCTGGCCGCCGATCATAGTAGTCCTTCTTTACAGTTTCGAAGAGATCTTTGAGTTGTTGGAATTCTAGGCCGAGGAGTTCTACATCAGATGTATGAGAAGCCATGCCCATGATACCTGACGGGCGAGCCCATGCCAGACGATGAATGTCACTTTGTTCCATCGTCTCAATAAGTTGAGCAGGTGTGAAACCATGCTTTGTATCCTCTTGCGTCACGTCGACTTGGAGCAAGACATCAATGATGCGTCCATTTTGCTGACCGCGTTTGTCAATTTCAGCCATCAACTTGAGGGAATCAACTCCGTGAATCAGGTGCACAAATGGAGCGATGTACTTCACTTTATTGCGTTGCAGCGTACCAATGAAATGCCAACGAATATCTTTGGGAAGCGCCTCGTATTTGTCGACTAATTCCTGTACGTAGTTCTCTCCAAAGTCACGATGTCCTTGGTCGTACAACTCCATGATTGCCTCATTAGGCTTACGCTTAGAAACGGCAACTAGCGCAGCATTCGCTGCAGTTGCTTCTTGGAGCAGTTGGGTATACATAGTTAGTTGCTTGCGCTAAAACAGGCCTCCGAGCTGGGCAGATACTTTGTCGATGATCATACCGAAATCCTCCGGTTTATTGACAAAATCAATTTCGTTGACGTCGACAATCAACTTTGGACCAGCCGAGTAGGCTTGGATCCAATCATCGTATCTGGTATTGAGCCGCTTGAGGTAGTCGATCGAGATTGACCCTTCGTACTCGCGTCCTCGCTTTCCAATGTGATTGACAAGCTTTGGAATTCCAGCACGCAAGTAGATCACTAGATCAGGCGCTTGGATTTGCGTTTGCATTGACTCGAACAGCTCAAAGTAGTTATTGAAATCGCGCTCGCTCATCAAGCCCATTTGGTGCAAGTTGGGGGCGAAGATGTGCGCATCTTCAAAGATCGTTCGGTCTTGAATGACGGTCTTTTCTCCTTTGAGAATGTCGACAATGCCCTTATAGCGTTTGTGCAAGAAATATACCTGCAAGTTGAACGCCCATCGGTTCATGTCTTCATAGAAATCATTGAGGTAAGGATTGTCATCCGTACTCTCAAACTGTACTTCCCAGTCGAAATGTTTGCCCAATTTTTCGCAGAGGGTAGTCTTACCTGCTCCGATATTTCCGCTTACGGCGATGTACTTCGGATGTACGTTCAAATTAGGGTCACTTGACATAGCACAAAAGAAAGCGATTCAGCGGTTTTATCCGCGCTTCAAATGCATCGATATTTCACGTAAGCCATCAATCTATTCACATTTTGACCTCAAGTCACCAATATCTGTCACTCGTCTATGCAATGCGCCCATCTATCGACTCCTTGATTGGCAATTCCTTTATTGGGTTTACGTTTAGGATATCAGGGGCGAATGTCTTTAACGAACTTTTCAGCTTTCGCCAAAACTCGCTAAATCCGTCTATCGTGTCTACTATCATTTCCACCGACAAGCTTACCAAAACCTACCAGATGGGTACGGAGCTGATTCATGCGTTGCAAGGCGTAGACTTTAGCGTGAGTGAAAACGAATACGTGGCCTTAATGGGCCCCTCAGGATCTGGAAAATCAACGTTGATGAACTTGCTCGGCTGCTTGGACACACCAACGAGTGGCAACTATACACTCGCAGGAGACCGGGTAGATGAAATGAGCGATTCTGATCTTGCCAAAGTGAGAAATTCTAAAATTGGATTTGTCTTCCAAACGTTCAATTTGATGCCTAGACTTTCTGCACTTGAAAATGTAGCGCTACCTCTTGTGTATGCAGGAATTTCAAGGTCGGAAAGAAATAAGCGTGCAGCTGAGGTACTTACCAATGTTGGACTTGGCGACAGAATGGATCACAAACCAAATGAACTGTCCGGTGGACAGCGTCAGCGTGTTGCTGTTGCAAGAGCTTTGATCAATAAGCCCAGTATCATCCTAGCCGATGAGCCAACAGGAAATCTTGATACTAAAACCTCAATAGAGATCATGGCGCTCTTCGACGATATTCATGCAAAAGGTAACACTGTTATCCTCGTCACTCACGAACCTGAAATTGCTGGCTACGCCCATCGGGTAGTACGATTGCGTGATGGTGTGATCGAAAGCGACTTACGCCAAGAGCCCACTGCGAGTCTGGTGTATAGTGAGGAGTAATGATAATTGCTAGTTGATAATTGTCAATTGATAATGCCGAGATGTTGCTCGCCTTCGACTTGTAAATTAGTTCGCCACAGGCTTTTCTAACGCCGCAGGCTCTCTAAACCTGCTCGCCCCGCAACGTTGTCGTACTCGTACTCAAAGCCTTGACCATCACGTATTCACCTGGCTGACCTACCGCTGTTTTAGGGAAGATCATCATGGTGTTTTGTGAATTACGACCGCGCCATTCGTCTGCAGAACGCTTTGAATCTCCTTCGATTAAGACCTCGAAAGTTTTTCCGATATCTTTCTGATTTAAGGCTAGTTGCACGCGATGCTGGACTTCGATAACCTCAGATAGGCGACGCTTTTTGACGTCTAGCGGAATGTCATCTTCATACTTCCGTGCTGCTAATGTTCCAGGACGTTCAGAATAGAAGAACATATAACTCATAGAGTACTTCGCGAACTCTATCAAGCTTAAAGTATCCTGATGTTCCTCTTCTGTTTCGGTACAAAATCCAGTTATCATATCTGAGCTGATCGCGCAGTCTGGAATAATGCGCCGAATCGCTTCAACTCGCTCCATGTACCATTCACGATCATACGTACGATTCATTAACTTCAAGATGCGAGAATTGCCGCTTTGAGCCGGCAGGTGGATGTACTTGCATATGTTGTCGTATTTGGCAATTGTATGTAGTACTTCGTCGGTAATGTCCTTTGGGTGTGAAGTCGAAAAGCGAACTCTGAGCAATGGGTCCACTTGAGCTACCATCTCTAAGAGCTGGGCAAAATTGACCGACTCTTCCGTCTCGGGATTCGACCATTTGTAAGAATCGACATTCTGACCCAGTAAGGTAACCTCACGATATCCTTCTTTGAATAGCGCCGTAGCCTCTGCAATAATGCTGAAGGTGTCTCTACTTCGTTCACGTCCTCTCGTAAACGGAACCACGCAAAATGAGCACATATTGTCACAACCACGCATGATGGAAATGAATGCTGAAATGCCATTGCTTTCCAAACGCACTGGGCTAATGTCCGCGTAAGTTTCTTCACGACTTAGGTGGACATTAATTCCTTTCTCGCCGTCTGTTGCTGTATTGATCAACTTTGGTAAGTCACGATATGCATCTGGGCCAACAACAATGTCTACCAGCTTTTCTTGCTCCAGCAACTTCGTCTTCAAGCGCTCGGCCATACAACCCAAAACTCCGATCAAAACTCCTGGGCGCTTTTTCTTAAGCTTATTGAAAATGCGTAAGCGTTTTCGAACGGTGTCTTCTGCTTTTTCGCGAATTGAACAGGTATTGATTAAGATCAAATCCGATTCCTCCATGTTACGCGTTGCCGCATAACCGCATTCACCAAGGATGCTAGCGACGATCTCAGAATCTGAGAAGTTCATCGCACAACCATAGCTCTCGATATAAAAAAGTGGGCCTTCGTGAGGCTTGTCAGCAACAACAGCAAAAGCTTCACCTTGACGACTTTCGTCAACAGTCTTATTTGGAGAGATCGTATTTACAGACACAGAAAGGCATTTTGATCAAATCGAGCCTGGGTGATAATCAGTCCAGCGGGACAGCTTTCGCCAAAACTCAAGACGACCAAGAAGCGACTATCGCTTCTTGATTGCGCTGCAAAAGTAGGTCCTGTCGAGAGAAGCTAACAGCGACAATTCAAATAAGCTAGTCACAACCCATGTCTGCGGCACTGAGTGCGTCAGCATTTGGAAAACACTTGCCACTTGGAAGGACCTCGGGAGCGTATCGTTTGAGGTTAGGATCACGTAATCCATCCTCCAGAAATGCCGTGAGGTCTTGAATTTGTTCAGTAGTTAAGCTCAGTGGAGTAAAATCTGATGAAAGCTTATCTGCTGGAACTCTATTGTTCTGCGCCACTGCATTTGACTTATACTCAATCACTTCACGGATGCTTCGAAAGCTAGAACCATGACCGTAAAATCTAGAATCAGTAAGGTTGTATAGTTGTGGTGTTTTGAATTTGAACATGTCTTCACTTCTTAAGGTGAATCCACCACGTCCTTTGTGCTCAGCTTGGTTAGGTGTAGAATTATGTATTGGTAGTGGTGAGTCATGTAGGTCAGACATTCCCAAAGCATGAAAACTCATCGAAGCGAGTGAAGGTCCGCTGTGGCAACCGGCACAGTTTCCATCTCCAAAAAAGACAACAGCACCTGCTTTTTCTTGCTCATTGAGCGCAGTAATGTCTCCAGCCAGCCACTTTTGGAAAGGTGCTTCATTGGCTAGAACAGTGCGCTCGTAGGCGGCTATGGCCAATGCCGCAGTGAGCCGATTATATCGTTCAGCAACTGGCACATTTTCAAAGGCTGCGTCAAATAATTCTTGATAGCCATACTGATAAAGTAGCGTTGAATCAACATCTAGTCGGTGGACTTCTATACCTGCGATGGCTTGCGTCTCGACACCTTCAAAGCCAAGTGCATTTTTTTCTTTCGGAGTCCCTTTCGTCCAATTGGATTCCGTGCCTACGTTCATGCCTACTCCGCCAAATTGACCGTTCCAAAGCATTACTTCTTGGAAACCTGCATTGAGGATAGAAGGTGATTTTACAGGTTGTACATCTAACTTTGAGTTGGCAACATTTGCAGCTCGAACCCGGCCTTCACCGT
>CALDTK010000090.1 GCA_937924035.1 uncultured Saprospiraceae bacterium
CTACAAGACCCAATCCTTTTTCGAAGGCACCTTCGACGGTGGCTACTTCCCCAACCTCAATCGTCTTGGCGACGAACAGGTCAATAACAGCCTGACAATGAAGGTTGTGTATTGGCTGGACTGGAATGAGGTGGTTAATTAGAGCGTAGCTTTAATTTAATTGCTAATTGATAATTTTTAATTGTCAATTCGCTAATAGGGACGCCCCAACAAAATGCAAAGCAAAGGATGTTTCATTAAAATGAGCCGAAGGCGAGCTAAATCCCGTCGATAGCACGTGGATCCACGCGCTGCGCGCGGGACATCTCGCCATTATCAATGGCGATTGACAACTAACAATTCTCAAGTTTTAGACTTGCAGGGCAAGTTTAAAACTTGAGGTGCTTCACCGTATTCCCCTTATTCATCAATTGCTTTAGAGAATCTATGCCAATGCGAACATGAAAGTCTACAAAATTCTGGGTCACCTTTGCGTCTGAAGCTTCGGTTTTAACCCCATCTGGTGTCATTGGTGTATCGCTAACCAATAGTAGTGCGCCAGCAGGAAACTTGTTCTTAAACGCTGCAGTGAAGAGCGTTGCTGTTTCCATATCAATCGCCATGGCACGCGTCCTCCTGAGATAGCGTTTAAATTTCGAATCGTGCTCCCAAACACGTCGGTTGGTTGTATACACCGTTCCGGTCCAATAATCTCGACTTGCATCTCGAATAGTTGTAGAAATTGCTTTCTGCAAGGCGAAAGCTGGTAGAGCTGGGACTTCAGGAGGCATATAGCTATCGCTTGTTCCCTCACCACGGATTGCACCGATTGGTAGTATAAGGTCTCCAAGCTTATTTTTCTTTTTTAGTCCTCCGCACTTGCCAAGGAAGAGCACTGCCTTAGGTCCTCTGCGACGGCCTTTTTCATCGAGAGGTCCAAGCGCGGTCAATAAATCACAAACCGAAGCTGTGTTAGGGGACCCCATTCCAAAGTTAATCATGGTAATGCCCTCTGCAGTTGCGCAAGGCATGGCCTTACCTTTTCCCACAATTTCAGTATTACCCCATTCGGCAAATTTCTCGAGGTATCCCGAGAAGTTGGTGAGCAAAATATAGCGGCTAAAGTCCTCGATTGCCATGCCTGTATATCGCGGCAACCAGTTGGATACGATCTCTGATTTACTTTTCATTATGCTCTTTAACGATAAAGGTAGCGTTATTGGTTTTAGCGTAAGCTGAAAATGAACAAGACACCTTTATCTTAGAGCTATGGAACTCGCACTCAGCATATTACTAGGAGTTGGCCTTAGCGCCGCCACTGGTATGCGCATTTTCTTACCAGCACTTATCGCGAGTGTGGCCACAAATCAAGGCTATATCTCTCCCGCGGAAGGCTTCGAATGGATGGCTAGCCTGCCTGCGATCATCGCATTTGCTACGGCAAGCGTGGTCGAACTAGGAGCGTATTACATACCGTGGGTAGACAATGCACTCGATACGATTGCGGGCCCTGGTGCAGTCATTGCAGGTGGCTTGATTGCTACTTCTTTCTTTCAAATTGAGTCGGAAGCCTTGCAATGGATCCTCGGAATGATCGCAGGAGGCACGGCTGCTGGAGGAATCCAGGCAGGTACTACCCTACTTCGAGGCATGAGCACTGCCGGAACTGGAGGTTTGGGTAATCCAGTAGTTTCAACAGGCGAAAACTTAGGTGCATTTTTCCTCTCGCTACTCAGTGTCTTATCCCCGATTATTGCGATAGTCCTACTGCTCTCCATAGTTATCTGGGGCTGGAGGAAGTGGGCCAAATGGAAAACTAAGCGAAAGGTCAAAGTGGCGTGAGGCGATAAACCGCCAGATCAACCGATAACATAACATATTGGGTACATCATCCTTACCCAAAAAGCTAGATTAGAAGGTGTAGACCTGACGATTCAACATCTTTACCTAGCTACGACCGCGATCACGGCCTCCCCCTCCTGAACTGCTTCGGCTTCGTCCGCCGCCAGAACGACCACGTCCGCCGCCGCCGCCTCCTGAGCGGCCGCGACCTCTTCCTCCACCACCTTGGTGTTCAGGATTTCGTGGATGCTTATGCTTATCGCGACCATCGGCAGGGATGGCACGTTGTGGATCTGGCTCGCCATCATCGGCTAACACATATGGATGATCATCAATTACGTCAATCTTCTGCTTCGTTAGCTTGAAGATATCGCGTAAGTATGCTTTCTCATCGGTCTCGCAGAAGCTAATCGCTTGTCCACTAGAACCAGCACGGCCGGTTCGACCAATGCGGTGGACGTAAGTCTCTGCAACGTTGGGTAGGTCAAACTGAATAACTTGAGGCAATTCTTCGACATCGATACCACGGGCGGCGATATCGGTAGCGACAAGTACACGCAGACTTCCGTCTTTAAAAGCTCCAAGCGCCTTTTGACGGGCGGTCTGTGACTTATTTCCATGAATGGCTGCAGCATCGATACCTTCTTTATCAAGGTCTTTCACGATACGATTGGCACCGTGCTTAGTGCGTGAAAAAACGAGTACTTGACCACGTATTTCGTTCTCTAGCAAGTGCTTGAGCAAACGACGTTTATCACTTTTTGCGACGTAATACACCGCTTGGTCAACGCGCTCAGCGGTCGTACTTGGAGGAGTTACCGCTACGATCTTAGGATCGGTCATGAAGCCCTTCGCCAACGTAACAATGTTATTAGGCATCGTTGCTGAGAAAAGCAGGTTTTGGCGACTGGAAGGAAGCAGTTTGAGTACCTTCCGGACATCGTGTACAAAGCCCATGTCGAGCATACGATCCGCCTCATCCAGTACAAAAAACTCAATGTTGCGGAGGTCTATGTGGCCCTGGTTCATTAAGTCGAGCAATCGACCTGGTGTAGCAACGAGTAGATCTACTCCACGTTGCAGGGCTTTTACCTGAGGGTTCTGCCCAACACCACCAAAGATTACGAGATACTTGAGGTCAAGGTATTTGCCGTAATCATCAAGGTTTTCAGCAATTTGAATGGCAAGCTCACGTGTAGGCGTGAGAATAAGCCCTTTGATGGTCCGATGTCCACGACGAGTATGCGCCTTTTCGGTGAGAATTTGTAAGGTTGGGATAGAGAACGCAGCAGTTTTGCCAGTTCCTGTTTGGGCGACTCCCATGACATCATTGCCATCAAGAATCTTAGGTATTGCTCCTTCTTGAATAGGAGTTGGTGACTCATAGCCTTTTTCAGCTACAGCACGTAGGATGCGCTCGTCGAGCGCGAGATCAGAAAACTTCAAATGAAAGTATAAATAGGCGTAAAAACCTCCGCAGACAACCGTCAGTATGGGGTGGCGTGGTTTCGCTAGTGTTAAACAGACGCGGGTGGGATTTCACCAGACGGTTTTGCGTCGTGAGCGGCAAAGGTAGGCGGAAAATGCTTGATGCGTGTGTTTGAATTAGCAGTTTCGGTCTAATTGAAAAAGCCTTCCTAAAATAAATTTCAAAAAAAGTAAAATGCAGTGCAGCGAATCCTTCGTTCTTTGCG
This sequence comes from uncultured Saprospiraceae bacterium, assembly GCA_937924035.1. Lineage (GTDB taxonomy): Bacteria > Bacteroidota > Bacteroidia > Chitinophagales > Saprospiraceae > CALDTK01. The sequence continues at coordinate 3,516 of CALDTK010000090.1, forward strand.
TCTAGGTAGTGTTCGCGAACGAAACACCCTATGCATTCAGCTTAGGTAGAACACATCCAACCTCGATAAATCACGCATCATGCGCTTTCACATTCTCATTTTCCTTTCACTTGTCTTGGCTTTCGCCGCTTGTGAAAAAGACTCAACCACCGAGATCGTAACGTTTACACAAACGACTCTTTCTGGTGAAACTGTAACCGCCAACTTTCACGGCCAACTAACTAACGATCAAGGACTTGTTGTCGCCGACGCAGAAGTGCGCATTGGCAACAAACAAACCACCACAGATCAAGAAGGTCTATGGAGTATAGCTAATGCCACAGTCGTCAAAGACCAAGCATTCATCCAATTTGCTTCAACTAACCACCACAAAGGAAGCCGCACCTTACTCGTAGAAGAAGGAAACAGCTATCAGGTAGATGTCGAAATGCTTGCCTTCACTGGAAACACAAGTATTGACGCGGCCACAGGTGGTCTGGTTTCTACAAGCAATGGAAATGCCTCTGTGACCTTTCCAGCTGGAGCTTTCGCCAAAACTGATGGTACACCTTATACAGGCTCTGTCCGTGTAGAAGCAGCATACCTCGACCCAAATGAAACAAGCACAGGCGACCGTATGCCTGGAGACCTCCGAGCTACCACCGCTGATGGCAGTTCAAGGCTCCTTATCACCTACGGAATGGTAAGCGTTGAGCTTTTTGGAGCCAATGATGAGCCACTCCAAATCGCTGACGGCCAAACCGCTACAATTTCTCTTCCAGTAACTGGGGAGGCTGCCAACACCGCGCCTCAATCTATTCCACTCTGGTACTTCGATGAAGCATCTGCTCAGTGGATCGAAGAAGGATCAGCCACCCTTCAAAACGGCAGCTACGTCGGCGAGGTTAGTCACTTTACCTTTTGGAATTGCGATATCCCAACAGATTACGTCCGCCTATGTGGAACTGTAATTTTCCAAGGTGTAGACTCTACTACAGCAGCTAACCTTCGACTAATCATTGAGAGTACTAACTGGGGCAATGGCTACGGGTATACAGATGAGAATGGTCAATTCTGCGGAATTGTCCCAGCAAACGAGACGCTTACGTTTGTTGTGCAAGGAGACTGCAACTTACCGACCTACAGCGTCACCATTGGGCCTTACGCTACAGATACAGACTTAGGAACAATCATTGTCCCGCTTCCGCAAAATCTATTGACTACGGTTTCTGGAACAGCTAGCTGTAATGGGACTCCACTCACTTCTGGCGCCGTAAGAATTTACCAAGGAGGAAGTCAAGTCACCGCTACTATTGTAGAACCTGATGGAACGTTTAGCACCAGTTT
>CALDTK010000091.1 GCA_937924035.1 uncultured Saprospiraceae bacterium
GGGTACAGCTTATCGTAGTACTCAGCGGTAGGAATATTCCCAGAGCTTTCATTTGGAAAATCTATCCCTGTAGGCAATCCGAATTTCAGCACATCTAAGTACTTATTAAGCGTTGTTAAACCTTCCTGTGGACGCTCACGACTATAATCATCAACCATGATGCGATACGTATTCCAAAAGTAGGAATTACAACTGTGAGCGATAGCTTTACCCATGTTGCTCGCATACTCATGTGAGTGGCAACCATAGGTTCGTGAACCAACTCGATAACCATTTGAACAGCGAAAACCTGTGCTTGGCGTAATGATTCCTTCCTGCATTGCTGCCAACCCCATAGCCGTTTTAAAGATTGACCCAGGAGGGTAAGCAGCTACAGTTGCACGGTTGAAAAACGGTAGCGTAGAATCTGCGAGTAGACGCTGATAATTTTCACCTCTTCCTCGGCCAATGGCAAGGCTGTTCGGATCATAGCTTGGTGCACTTACGAAGGCTAAGACTTCTCCATTGCGAGGATCGATGGCTACAACAGCACCCTTTTTGCCGCGCATGAGCTCTTCCGCATAACCTTGGATATTAAGATCGATCGAAGTCATAAGATCTGTACCCGAAACTGCAACAGTATCTTTTTTTCCTTCTTGATAGGCTCCCATCGTACGGCCGAGGTTGTCCTTCATGAGGTACTCCACCCCTTTCTTGCCGCGCAGCAAATCTTCATATTGCCTTTCAAGTCCTGTCGCACCGATGTAGTCACCTGGACGGTAGGTGTCCGGATTTTTATCAATTACATTTTGATCAACCTCTCGGATGTATCCGAGTAAGTGCGCCGCATAAGACTGAGGATAGGACCTGTTGTTACGCAACTGAGTATAGAAACCAGGAAATTCATGCAAGTTTTCGCGAAAGCGTGCATAGACCTCGGGGGAGATCTTATCGCGGAACACAAAAGGGACAGAGCGCGAGTAGCGAACACTCCTAAAGTCCTTGTTGAGTCCTTCTTCGAACTCCGCTCGAGTAATACCAAGAAGCTTGCAAAACTTCATCGTGTCCATTGCTGGATCAACTCGCCGAGCAGTGACCATGAGGTCGTACACTGGATTGTTGTTGACCATCAATTCACCATTGCGATCATAAATCAATCCACGACTTGGGTAAAGTACGTGCTTGTCAATCGCGGTTGCTTCAGCTCGGTTGCGATAGGTTGAATCCCAAATTTGCAAATCGAAGGCCTTCCACAAAAAGAGCAGTGCTACGACCACAAAAATGATCTGTATAGAAAATACACGTTCCCTTGGGGCGTCAGCCATTAATCTGTCTTGGTTTAGGTCTTAGGATTGAAAATGAGAACGTATAAAAACACCATAATCATGCTTACGCTAAAACTGCCGAGCGTACGCAAGAGTATTTCTCCGATATAGACAAAGGTAAATGCCTCAACAGCAAAAAGGGTGAAGCAATGAATAGCCAACAGAATGGCTGAATAACTAATAAACCATCTAAAACCAAATGCGGCTTTGGTCGGTGAGCTATCTACCTGATACCCTTCGCGGGGTTCAAGAATGGCCAGCACTAAACCACGAGCGAACCCCATCAGTACCAAAGCGCTTGAGTGAATACCAAGCATACCGAGTGGAATGTCTATGGACATCCCTAATGCAAAGGAGATCAGCAATACAATCACTGAAGGCAAGTTGATTGGCAATAAAATGATGACCAATGGATAAAGTATCACCTGGAAATAACGTGCCCACTCCTCTCCTGCTCCAATGCGCGAAAGCACAAGTAGCTGTACTGCTACAAGTACGACAAATCGAATCGCAGATGAGATGTAAGGGTTATTGAACATTAGAGGTTTGCTCTTCAAATAAGACGCGTTCGGCAGCAGGTTGGCGTACTACAATGTATCCGTAATCTAGGTTGGCAGGATCGTGCGAGAGGGCTACACGTACCTCGTAAAAATCACTTCCAGGTTCTAGCCAAAAGGTATCTACGCGGCCAATATTGATTCCTTCTGGAAAAATGGCAGAATACCCACTGGTGACTACCGAGTCACCAACCGTCAATTTTGCATGTCTAGGTATTTCTTTGAGCGCCATTTTTCTGGGCTCTATTCCTTCCCACCTCAACAGTCCGTAATACCCTGCATTTACAAGCGAAGCGGATACGCGAGACTCGCTATGCAAAAGGCTGAGGACTTCGCTATACTGGGTACCAACACTGCGTGTAACGCCAATAAGCGAACGACTACTTATAACTCCTTGCCTTGGTTTTACATCTTGCGCACTGCCCCTGTCAATCGTCAACGTATTGTTCGCCAAGGCAACGCTGTTACGTACGATCCGAGTAGGGATTAATGAATAGCTAGAATCAACCCGGTCGACAAGAACACTATCAGGAAGCGCCTCTGGTTGAAGTAAGATTTGCAAGCGCAGACGAGCATTTTCAGCGGCAAGACTATCTGCCACATCTCGCAAACTCACAAAGTCGGTCCACTCATCCACCTTCCCTGCAATTGATCCTGTAATTCGATTGCCCGAATGGAGCCAAATTGCTCGTTGACTATCGTTATAACGAACAATCAACAGGGCACAAATCGCCTCCAGTACCACAAAAGTGAATACACCACCAAATCGGAGAAAGAAGGCGAGAAGATCTTGCATTTCGTGTGCGAAGGTAGTTGTCCAAAGTTTACGTCACAGACAAGTATTTAGATGCCCTCTACGTGCGAGACAAGATTTCGCGCGTAACAGCACATTCACACCCTGCCTATTTCAAGTCACATACATTTTCCGACTGCCCAAGTCCTTCGCTAGCAAAAGGGAAAGCTTATATTTCCCACTATGCGATTTTCCTTTATTCTTAGCTGTCTGCTTGTGTTTTGTGTCGTTTTGGCGAAAGCACAAACTTCCCCTCAACTACCATTAACATCTGAACTTTCTTGGCCGGGCACCACGAGTTACAATCCTAATATCCCAACTCCTGAAGAAGTTATCGGCCATCGCATTGGAGAAAGGCACACCATTCCGAGTCAGGTCGTTCGCTATTTTGAAGCTGTCGCCAAAACATCAGATCGGGTAACGCTGCGTGAGCATGGACGAACACATGAAGGGCGCGCGCTCATTCATGCGATTGTGACGAGACCAGAAGATCAATCACGCCTTGATGAAATTGCTGTGACTCATCAACGCACGATAGTCAATTTCGAATCGATTCAGGAGTTGGTTAACGAATCACAGATTCCGGGATCAAAAAATCCAATTACTAGTTCTAGAGAGGCTCCCTTTGTAGGTGCGAAAGATATTACATCGCTACCTGCCGTCGCATACATGGGCTACTCCATTCATGGCAACGAGGCTTCGGGTACCGAGGCAGCAATGTTGACGCTCTACCACTTGGCAGCCGGTAAAGGACCAGCAATTGATAGCGTATTGGAGCGTGTCGTTACGATCATCGACCCAATGTTCAACCCCGACGGTCGTGATCGATTCTGTGACTGGGCTAATCGCAACCGTGGAGGAGTAGCGACCACCGATCCTCAAGATCGTGAGCACAATGAAGCATGGCCAAACGGTCGCACCAACCATTATTGGTTTGATCTGAATCGTGACTGGTTGCCACTTCAGCACCCAGAATCACAGGCGCGAATAGAGATGTTCTACGCTTGGCGTCCGCAAGTTTTGACCGACTACCACGAAATGGGATCGGAGGCTACTTATTTCTTCCAGCCAGGTATTCCAAGCCGTACCAATCCTTTTACTCCTGCTCGCAATCAAGAGTTGACGGGGCTCATTACCGACTACTCAGCCAAAGCTCTCGATCGCATTGGAAGTCTCTACTATACGAGAGAAAGCTTCGACGATTTTTATTATGGTAAAGGCTCGACTTACCCAGACGTCAACGGGTCGGTTGGGATCCTATTTGAGCAAGCTTCTTCACGAGCACTCGACCGTGAAATTTCGAGCGGGACGATCAGTTATGGTTTCTCTATTCGGAATCAACTCAGTGCCAGCCTAGCGACGCTACAGGCTACGGCGGCCTTAAAAGATGAGTTGTTAAAGCATTCTCACGACTTCTATGCTGGTAGTTCAGCTTTCGCCAAAACCCTACCCACCAAGGCGTATTTCCTCCCGCTCAAAGGACAAAGAACTCGTGCTGCTGAACTTGCGACACTACTCGTTAAACACAGAATAAGAGTGTATAGCCCCAAAAAGGCATTTAGTGTTGATGGCATTAAATACGAGAAGCATGATGGTTATTTCATCCCAACGGATCAACCCCAAGCAAGACTAATTCAAGCCGTATTAGAACCCAACCTGAGCTTTAAGGATTCCCTATTTTACGATGTAAGTACTTGGAGTTTGCCTCACGCTTTCGACGTTGATATTCATCGCTTAAAATCAATTCCCAATGGTGTTTTAAATAAGTATGGGAACAATGAAATGTGGGCGATAGGCTCTGTCAAAGGCAATCGTAAAACCGCCTACGGTTATGTTTTCCCCTTTGATACTTATTACGCCCCTCGTGCGCTCTACCGTATTCTTGAGGCAGGAGGCCATGCGCGCCTCCTACATGAACAAAGTAGCATTGTTGTCGATGGTAAGGAAGTGGACATTCCCCGAGGGAGCGTTATGATCCCGCTTGAACAAAACCCAATTGGAGTGGACAAGGTCAACGAGATAGTCGACCTCATCACGAAAGAAGATGCGATCATTGTCCATGCAGTTACTTCAGGTCTTACGCCATCTGGTCCAGACTTGGGAGGGCGATCAACAGAATTGCTAAAGCAACCTAAGATCGCTCTACTCACTGGCGAGGGTACCAGCGCCTATCAAGCGGGCGAAGCATGGCATCTATTAAGTGAGCGCTTACACATTCCAGTCAGTTTACTAGACATGAATCAACTAGGGCGGGCAGATTTAAGCCGCTATACCCATATTGCCATGGCGGGTGGCCGTTATAATAGCATCGACGTTGCCAGTTTGCAAAAGTGGGTGCGTGCAGGGGGAACCTTGCTAGCAAGTCATACGGCGGCTGGATGGGCAGTAGACAACAAGTTGGTAACACTTGAAGAAAATAGACTTGACATAGACAGCTTACTCCAGGGGCTGCCCTATGCTCAACTAGACGAGGCACGTGGAGCTCAATATATCGGTGGTGCTATTCTGAATGTCGAACTCGATGCGACGCATCCCTTGGCTTACGGCATAGGAGATAAGTTACCCATGTTCCGACAGCATACTCGCTTTTTCAAGCCAAGTGAAAAACCCGGCTCAACCGTCGGTCGTTATGCAAGTGATCCTTTGGCAAGCGGCTATTTAAGTCGCGAGCGAAGAAAGCAAGCTGGAGGGCAGGCTTCTATTATCGAGTCCCAGATGGGTCGCGGTCGAGTGATTCTCTTTTTTGACAACCCAAATTTCCGCGCCTTTTGGCGAGGAAGTGAGCGGGTATGGTTGAATGGGATTATGCTCAGATGAGATGTGGGAAGTGAGACGTGAGATTTGAGATGTGGGAAGTGAGATTTGAGATCGCTGATAGGGACGCGAACTAGAAAATTGGCTTCACCGTTTCGCTGCTGGCTCGACGGATGCATTTGAGAGGAGACTAAGTCAGTTGAACGAATTCTTACAAATTCCGTTCAATAGACTTAATCTTGCACTCAATTGCATTACACATGATTAAGCATTTTACCTACCTTCTATACACAGGTCTTCTGTGTATAGCATCTTTCTCGAGTGTACACGCTCAGCAACAATGTGCGACCAATGCGCATAGAAACGCCAATCTAGCCGCGAACCCTGCCCTTGTGCAAAAACGTGCTGACCTAGAAACGTTCACTCAAAATTGGATCGCTGATCAACAAAATCGCGGTCAAGAGAGCCGTGTTGTTGAGACGGTTTCGGTGGTCGTACACGTTCTATTTAAAAACGGAGAAGAGAATATCTCGGATGCGCAGATTGAATCTCAAATTGATGTTCTTAATGAAGACTTCCGTAAGCTGAATAGTAATGCAAGCTCGACTGCGTCTGGCTTCCGGGGAATCGCAGCGGACACAGAAATTGAATTTTGTCTTGCCACAACCGATCCTGCAGGTAATCCAACAAACGGTATTACTCGAACGCAAACTACCGTAGACAACATTGGAGACACGGAAAATTGGTACTCAACTGCCGATGGAGGAAAAGACTCTTGGGATTACACGAAGTACATTAATATTTGGGTTTGTGATTTGGGCGATGAAGGCCTACTTGGTTTTGCAACCGTACCGGACTCTGCCGACCCACCAGAATCCGATGGTATGGTTATAGGACATCAGTTTTTTGGTACGACCGGAACTGCTGCCAACTCATTCCCCAATGAGCTTGGTCGCACAGTAACACACGAGATGGGTCACTACTTCAACTTAGAGCACATTTGGGGACCCGATGAAGGGGGATGTAACGAAGATGATTTCGTCAGCGATACACCCAACCAATTTACTGAGACAGATGGTTGCCTTTCTTTTCCTGCTTTTGATGACTGCACCACTTCAGGCAATGGAATTAATTACAACAACTACATGGACTATAGCTATGATGAGTGCATGACCATGTTTACCGAAGGACAGAAAATGCGCATGCTTGCTGCACTCAATGGTCCACGGTCAGGCTTACTAAGTAATAGCTGTGCTCCAGTGGTTGGTGTAAATGACCGTCCAGGTTTAATTCAAGTTCAAGCATTTCCAAATCCTGCAAGCAATCACTTGACTATCCAACTTGAAGAAGGTGTTCAACTCAATGGTCATCGCTTTTGGTTGAGCGATGCTGTTGGTCGCGAGGTACTTGAATTAGCTCCTCAGCTGATGATGTCTATCGATGTTTCTGGACTAGATTCGGGCATCTACTTCCTGCGCAGTGATGCGGGGATCAACGCTACTCGCATTTTAATCTCAAAATAGCATCAACTATGAAATACCTACTTGTTCTTCTTGCTGTTGCTGCTGTAGCTCTGATATTCAGCGCATGTCAAGGTGCAAAGAAATCAGGTAATGCTTCCACCCAGACCCCAACCATTGTCCTAAAAAAAGGCAAGTGTCGCGGAAAATGCAAAGTGTATACGTTTAGTTTATTTGAAGATCACTCGGCAGCTTTTGTAGGCGTCAAAAATGTTGACTACATCGGAGATCACCGAGCTCAGCTTTCTAAGAACGTATACGATGAGATCATTACTCAGCTTTCTGCTGCCGATTTACAAAGTATGGAAAACGAGTATCTCTCCACTGCCAAAGACCTCATTGAAATTCAACTATCTTACAAAGGAAAAACAATACGTTATCATAATCGAAAGGCTCCTAATGCCCTTAAAGATATTGTAGAAATGCTTGATGAAATTGCATTTGCGCAGGCATGGGAAGCAGTCAAATGAATCTATTTTTGTAGAAATAAAAAAGCCCAATAAACTAGTAGTTTATCGGGCTTTTTTTGTTGGCTACTTCAAAAGTTCAAACCATTTCAGGCTCTCCTAATAACGCCTCTGGCAAATTAAAGTAGAACGTTGAACCTTTTCCTTCTTCTGAATCAAGCCAAATTTCTCCTCCATACGACTTAATAATGCGCAAGCAAAATGCAAGCCCAATACCTGAGCCTTCAAATTGCCCTTCCGAACCATGAAGTCGAGTAAACATATCAAAAATGCTCGCTTGATATTCTTTAGCTATTCCAATTCCATTATCAGATACTGCCATGACGCAACCCTTCTCAGGGTCTTTTGTGCAAGTGACTTTTACTGTAGGAACTTCAGCATTATTATACTTTAACCCGTTACCAATGAGGTTTTGAAAAAGCTGAGTGACAATAACCTTATCACAAACTGCATCGGGTAATCTCTCAGCCACCTCAACGACAGCTCCTCGACCATCAATTACAGACAACAGGTTTTCCCTTGCATCCTTTACTAAATCCAATAAGTTACAGGATGTATTATTGTGAGCATCTGTTCCAAGTTTGGAATAGTTTAAAATCCCATCAACCAGGTTGAGAGCTCGCTTAGCGTTCGACTTAATATAGTTGACGTACTCTGTTGTTGAAGACTCCGCTGTAGGCCCTAATCTTCTCGAAAGAAGACTGGCAAAATTTGAGATCCCACGCAAGGGTGATTTTAAATCGTGAGAAACAATGTTTGCAAAATCTTCCAGGTATTGGTTTTTATTAACCAACGATTTCTTTTGTCTTTCGAGTTCTTTTTCCCTCAGAGATAAACGTTCAGAAATTTCAGTCTTCTCACCAATTATTTTTTGTAGTTCAATTTTATCTTCTTCCTCTTTATAAATTAGTACAGTAACATATTTCCACACTATTATCACCAAAAAGAGAATCAGTAGAAAATTCCACCATAATCCTGCAAATGCATCTTGGCTAGCTTCATTTAAAAAGTGGTCGAAACATTGGTCAACTTGTACCATCGCTACAACTTCACCCGAACTGTTGCGAATAGGACTGAATGCCGACAGCCACTTTCCGTGCTCATCAGAATACGCTGGTAGTCGATTCGATTTGCCATAGGAAGAGATTTGCTCTTCTGGCGCAGAAGTGAAAGGGTGCCGAAAATATGGATCTAGTGATGAAGTGACTATAAAATCAAATGAATTTGACGCTTCATTTTTTGTATAGGTATAGACAGGTGTCTCAATTCCTAATTCTTTTTGAGCCGATGCAAGTGCTTTATGCAAATTATCGTAACGCTGATCTTGAGTCAACCCACTTATTTCGTCTTTCTCTTGGTAAGCTTCCTGAAGATGCTGATGCTCATCTCCATTGATAATCTGAGCAATGGACCACGCATTATTTTCAAGCGTAGCAAGAGTTAAGCGCTCTGCTTGACGAATTATATTCTGATACCCTTGGTAACGCAAGATGAGCACCATCACCATGGTGCACACACCGGCTAATAGAACAGCTTTCCGTATAGTAGTAGCGGGAGAGCTTTTAGTAGTCCTTTCACTTCTCATCTGCCCTACAAAGGCAAGATTAATGCCATTTAGCAGTCGCTTTCATTGGAGTTTAAGACATGGCATGCCTCTCTTAACGTATCACCGTCACGTCTCCTTTAACAACTTCAACTGTTCCATCACTTAGGCGCACCGTAGCATAGAAGACGAAAACACCTGGATTAACCCATTGGCCTTGATGCGTACCATCCCAGCCATATTGTTCCTCTCCTGCAGGCACAGTAACAGTTGAGAATACCGAACTACCCCAACGGTCAAACACCCGAAGTTCTTCAATCATTGAGCCTTCTTCAGAGGCATATACGGTAAAGTAATCGTTACGTCCATCGCCATTCGGACTGAATGCTGTGGGTGCATATAGATCTCGGCGAAGACGCAGATAAAGCTGTACCCTTTCCGTTGCTTCACAGCCGTCATCGTTTGTAACCGTAATAAAATACGATCCAGATTCGGTTGGAAGCACTATTGGGTTAGGACAATCGGTACAACTTAGACCGCCTGGTCCAGACCATTCATAACGAATCCCTTCCCCAACGGCGACTGCATTAAGCTGCACCGTGTCCCCAGTGTACACAAAGACTTGTGGATCTACCTCAACTTTAGGAATTTCAAGCGCTTCAATGGTGAAGAACTGTTGCTCTGTACAACCCTGCGCATCAACCAAAGTGAGTATGTGCTCTCCAGGAGCAAGTCTCAGATAGGTTGAGTTATCCTGATATATCCGATCACCTGTTTCTAGTTGATATGGTCCTTGGCCTCCTCCTACAAACTCCACAAAAACACCTCCACCTTGCTGCTGATCACAACTTAACGGATCGGGTTCTACTCCTAGTTCAAGTGGTGCTGGTTCCTTAAGCTCAATGGTTCGAGATGTTTCGCACCCGTTTACATCCTTTAGTACAAGCTCATAATTACCGGCAGGCACATTTTCAAGTTTACTGCCGGTAAAGCCAGTTGACCATTCGTAAAAGTAGGCGGGAGTACCTCCAACCGCACGGGCTTCTACTACCCCATCTGATCCATTCGCACAGCTTATTTCGAACTGGCCATTCATTTCGGCTACAAGTTGAGATTCAAGAAGTGACGGCTCTTCGATGGTTGCCATTTGGGTTTGCTCGACACCATAACCATCAGTAAAAGTGAGTTCATACTCACCGACGAAGAGACCGGTTATTTCTTCTAAGCTGCCATCTCCAATTAGTGGGCGTTGACCTCCACCAGCATCACCCCTTTTACTATAGAAAACGTTGTATGGTGGCGCTGGGCCAGTAAGTCGGATGCCAATCACTCCATCAGCGTAGCCATAGCAGGTTACTTCAGTGGTTGAGATGTTGGCAGTGAAGCTGCAATCACTGTAGCTCAGGTTTAGCACAACAGTAGAATCACAGCCGTTTGCAGCTGTTAGCTCATCGGTATAAGTACCAGGAGTGCTTAGGTCCTGCCCTGCAAAGCGATACACCCAGCCTTCACAGAGGGTTGTGTCTATCTGGGTTCGCAAGGTGGGTTTTACCGTAAGGGAATAAACAACGGTACTGTCGCAGCCTAATGAGCTGCCGTAGGTGACTATATAATCGCCCGATTGATCACGAGGTTGACCGCCAATATCAATGGGGCTACCGACGCATGTCTCGAGCGTGAGGTAGAACGTATCAATGGCGGTAGGAGCCGTAATCTCTGCTAAAGTGGTATCGGCACAGCCACTTATGTCGGTGGTGTAGAGCTCGTACATTCCTGCAGGCAGTCCGTCAATTACCGGGCCCGAGTCTCCTGTTGACCAGGTGAACGTGTAAGGAGCTCTGCCACCATTTGCGCTGGCTTCTATCCTTCCATCGCTTCCGCCAAAACAGCTGAGTGAGGCCCCTGGAGCACGAGGTGAAACTATAGCTGTACCAATCAACTCGGATGGATTCACAATAGTGGTATTCACTGTGATCTCAACGTCAAAACCATCCGTAAATGTGACGGCGTAATCGCCTGGAGCAAGATTCGTTATGACTTCGACGGTACCATCTCCCACAAGCGAAATCGGTGCGCTTACAGCTCCACCAACCGGCTGATAGGTAGCAGAGTAAGGCGGAGACCCACCCATCACCGAAAGGGCCAGACTACCGTCGAAGGTACCGTTGCAGGAAGCTGATGTTGGATCTACCTGAGGCACGTAAGAGCAATCTTCGACGGTGAGCGTTAAGGTTACCGTCGAGTCACAACCTTGTGTTGTTTGAAGATCTGCTGTATAAGTCCCGCCAGTAGTTAGCGTTCGTCCATCGAAAGGAAGCTGCCAGCCATCGCAGATAGTAGTGTCAAGTTGGAGCGAGGCAGTAGGTCTGATGTTCAAATCCATGATTACCGTAGAATCACATCCAATTGAACTAGTGAGCACTTCAGTATAAGTACCTGAGGTATCGGGTATCTGGCCATTAATGACAGGGAGATCATTGTCGCACAAATCAAGCAAAACGTTGACGGGGGGGAATTCTCCTACCTCAATGCTAAGGCATTCTTGTGGGCCGGTATCGCATAGGTTGCTAGCTGTTACGCAGACCGTATAGATTCCAGCGGTATCAAAAATGAAGCTGCGTTCCAATAAATCGTAACCTGCTAAGGTGTCGCCATTGAGGGTCCAGTCGTAATAAGGTGCACCCGTGACATAACTTGTCGAGTATGTAAATTCTGTGTCCTCACAAACGCGTTGTGGTCCTTGAATTCCTCCACTGGATGGCACCTCTGGCACTTTCGTTGTTCCTTCGGTAACTCGAACGGAATAATCGCAGACATCTCCATTGTTACCGTCAATAATGAGGTAGTAATACTTGCCAGGCACGAGGTTGGTCATGCGCAAATCTTGACTGCTATTGTTGCGGATATCGCTATCGCAATTACTCATGCGAATAGCATTATCGTAGTCACAATCGATTACTTCAAAGACTCCCGCTTCGAGTCCGCCGTCGGGAATCGTTCCTGCTTCGCAATTGCTTACCGAAAGCTCGATGGTCAAAATCTCGGAAGCGGCCAAAAATCCAATCCACTGAATATTGTGATTAATGGATGTACAGAAGTTAGGTGGCCGATCTCCTCTGCCTTGAGTAGAGTTTCGACCTTGAAATCCATCTATGTCACAAATAATGCAAGCATCTGAACAAAGCAGTTCCATGCGAGCATTTGGGCCGCAGATTGTTGGTCGACCTTGCGCATAGCTATCGCTAAGGGCAATACAGAGAAAAGCAATACAAAGTAATACCTGCTTGCTCATATCTAGGGGTATGTAAGCAGTAGAAACTGCCTGGAGCTTGCGGTTAAATTTCTGGTGTTACTGGCAGAAATATGTGAGATGATTACGGAAGACAATAAGTCTTGCAACACGGCGCAAAGGGAAGATAATCAGCTGATTATACACAACAATTTCGAGCAGATTTTTTAAAACACCATTATGCGGGTACCCTTAAACTGGTATTGGATTAAATTGAAGCAATCCCGCATAATTGGCCTATTGCTAGCGTCTAACGGAAGTAATGTGTTTTTAGCAATAAAAATCAGAATACCTATTTGAGTGTAGGGGTATTAACGGGTATTTATTGGGTATGAATAAATGGATAAATAGCAATAGGTTTTGAAAGTATAGGTTGTCAATATGAGTGGCCCGGTCGATCTTGAAATCGACAGAACTGCCGAGTAGGTTGCTGTGTAGCAGCAATCTACTCGTACACCCGCACCCAATCAATTTCCATTCGTTGCGGCCAGATCGTTGTGTCTACGCCCATCATTCCTCCCCAGTTGCCTCCAACCGCGACATTGAGTAACAGATAGTGAGGAACATCAAATGGCCAACTGGCACGTGTTGCGGTGTCTGGTTTGTGGTAGGTGTAATAGTAGGTGTCATCAACACCAATTCGAATCGAATCGGCCTGCCAGTCAAGTTGATAGGTGTGAAACTTATCGGCCATGCCGAGTACTTCCGTGCGACTGCTGTGTTGGTTGCCGATCATATGGTTGAACGCATGTGTGTGTACGGTTGCCACAAGCGTATCGGGATCGTAGCCTACTTGTTCCATAATGTCTATTTCACCACAGCGCGGCCATCCAATATCTGCTATGTCTTCACCAAGCATCCAGATGGCTGGCCAAGTACCGAGTCCCTTTGGGAGCTTGGCGCGGATTTCCAGACGTCCTCGATTCCAGTGCTGGATTCCTCGCGTGACAAGTCTGGCTGATGTGTAGTGTCGCTGGTCTAGTGAATCACGTCCCACACCTCTGACAAAACTATCAAGGACCGGATTTAACCGATGTGCCTCAATGATGAGTTTGCCATCTTCGACTCTACTGTTTTGGCGTAAGCTGGTATAGGCTTGAAGTTCATTGTTGCCCCACCCCCAGTCACCGAGGTCGTAGTCCCATTTAGTTGAATCAGGAGCGCCGGCATAATTGAATTCGTCTTGCCATGTAGGGGGTGGAATTCTTAAACCCTGTTTGGTGTCTCCGCATGATACTGTAAGCAGAAAAACGAGAAAGAGTAAAATTTTACGATTAAAAAAGAAAACCATGGCAGTAATTTAAATGTCGCCCTGTTTCTTACAAAAATCAGATGACAGCGGAAGGTAACACACACCACATCACTACCTCTTCCTGAATAGACTATATTTCACTGTGACTACGTTATAGACGTCTTGAAAATATCTTTCTTTCTAAAAAAGCAGCTTTCGCTAAAACGTACATGGCTGGTCTTTATAACCATCCTCTTATTGGCCGTTTGTAGCTTAAGCGAATTAACGTACCAAAACACCGGCTCCAGTCAATCATCTGGAACCGTAGGTAAAGGCAAGCTAAACAACGCACACCTCCTTCCGTACAGCGGGTCTAATTGGCGATATTTTAGTCCGCTGAGTTACTACATCTTAGACGATGCATATTGTAACTCAAAAGTCGTCCATACACTAAAAGGTGCATTCAAAAGATTAGAAACTACACTCCCCAAAAGTACGTGGCGAGTGATGGAATGTGGTCGACAAACTGGTGGCAAAACACTTTTGCATAAGACACACCAAAACGGACTTTCTGTTGACTTAATGGTTCCCAAAAAGGATGAAAAAGGGAATCAAGTTCGTCGCTACGATTGGATTGGACTATGGCACTACTTGCTTGAGTTCACTGACGAAGGAATGCTCATTTTTAATGCGTCAACAGACATAGATTTCGAAAAACTCGGAAGTCTTATTCTAGCCTTAGATGACGCAGCAAAAAAGAATGACTTGCGAATTAAAATGGTCATCTTAAAAATAGAGTTGAAAGATGATTTTTACGCCACCTCAACTGGTAAGGAAATAAAACGTCGAGGAATATATCTAGCGAAATATTTACCAGACTGGACTAACCGAATGCATGATGACCATATTCATGTCGACTTTGAAGTGAGGTAATTCTGCTCTATTCTATCGATTTAGGAGACAGTCGACCTCTAGAGAAACGGTGGTTAGTTGTACAATTACAGCATGCAAGCACCTAAGCCTACAACCACGTTCCCTCTCCCCAACTACGACCGGCTTTGTTTTCTCAAAAACATCATTACTAACCCGAACATCATTGTTGGAGATTTCACCTACTACGATGACTTTGAGGATGTGGCGAATTTTGAAAAGAACGTCAAGTACCACTTTGACTTCATCGGCGATAAATTGATCATTGGCAAGTTTTGTCAGATCGCCTCTGGTGCAACGTTCATCATGAATGGGGGGAATCACGTAACTGAGGGCGTTAGCACTTTCCCTTTTCAAATTTTTGGAGAAGGTTGGAGCGATGCCATGGATGGAAAAGCTTATCCAACGAAGGGTGATACAGTAATTGGAAATGACGTTTGGGTTGGGCACGATGCGACGATTATGACAGGGGTAAACATTGGGCAC
Organism: uncultured Saprospiraceae bacterium; assembly: GCA_937924035.1. Lineage (GTDB taxonomy): Bacteria > Bacteroidota > Bacteroidia > Chitinophagales > Saprospiraceae > CALDTK01. The sequence goes on from CALDTK010000091.1 coordinate 14,875, forward strand.
GGAGCGATCATCGCAAGTAAGGCAGTGGTGACCAAAAACGTTCCACCTTATGCGATCGTTGGAGGCAATCCTGCTAAAGTGGTCAAGATGCGTTTTAGCGAAAGCGAAATTGAAAAACTGCTGGAAATGGCGTGGTGGGATTGGCCTATAGAGAAAGTTACTGAAAACGTAAAGATGTTCAGTCTGCCGCCTCATTTTGATTCTAACCAAACTGAACGCTGATAATTGAAAGGTTTGGTGCGCTTGTGCAATGGCTTTCTAATAGATACGTATCTTTAAGGCATAAATATTTTTTCAATTATGTTTCGGATCCGAAATTGCTCTTCCGTTCGTATTCTTTTATTTTTTGCATCATTTATCTACTTCGCTGCATGTTCAGCCAGCTCTAAAAAGTATATAAATACTGCCCATTTAGCTGACAAAGCGGCTATGCTCGCCGCCTTTCAATGGCAGGAGAAGAATCCTATTTTTTCCGAGGATCCTTCAGATTGGACCAATGGAGCTTATTATACAGGAGTAGCGCGAGCACATAACGCCACTGGAAACGAAGCATATCTAAACGCTATTGAGGCAACGGGAAAGCGCAACGAGTGGCGCACTTGGGAGCGCTATTTCCATGCAGACGATATCGCTATTTCATACGCCTACCTCTATTTGAACGAGCAAAGACCAGGCGTGGTCGACTTAACGCCAACAGGTCAATGGATTGAGGACCACCTCAATAAAGATCACGAATGGAAGGAAAATGATCCTGAGAAACTCCGTCAAATTCTCTGGTGGTGGTGTGATGCACTTTTCATGGCTCCTCCAGTGCTCACCGAATATGCATCCTTGAAAGACGATCGTACCTATTTAGACAAGACCTACGCGTATTATCGTCAGACCTATGATTTACTCTGGGATAAAGACAGAAAAGCTGAAAACGGTAAAAAGATTTTTTGGTCAAGGGGAAATGGTTGGATCCTTGCTGGTTTGGCATTGATACTTGAAGAATTGCCTCAGACTTACGAGCACCGTGGGTTTTACCTTGAGTTGTACAAAACATTGGCTGCGCGAATCAAAAAGATCCAACATGAAGATGGCTTGTGGCGCACGAGCCTACTCGCACCTGAAAGCTATCCTCATGAAGAGGTGAGCGGCAGTGGGTTTTACACGTTTGTGCTTGCTTGGAGTATAAACAATTGGATCTTGGACCGAGCAGAATATCTCCCATCTGTAGAGAAAGCTTGGAAAGGTTTACGCAGCTGCCAACAGCCTTCGGGTAAAGTTGGTTGGGTACAGAATATTGGCTTTGACCCTCAACCTGCTAATGCGGACAGCTGGCAAAATTTCGGGACGGGTGCCTTTTTGTTGGCTGGTAGTGAGGTGCTTCGTTTGTAGATTAATATTAAGGTGAGAGGTGCAACTGGGACTGGGTGTAAATTGAATGTCTTTGTGTGCGTAGGGTCTTAAAATGGTACGTAATTCTTTAGTCTTTTACAAAGTGTAGTGTCCTGCGTTGCTGTATTTTGAAACGTGACCTGCATCAACCCGTCACCTCAGCCAAGAGAGCTGGCGTAGCCGAGAACGCGCGGAGAGGTCTCTTTTGAACGGCGCTAATTGAACACATTTGCGTGCGTAGGGTCGTAAAATGGTACCTAATTCTTTAGTCTTTCACAGCGTGTTGTGTCCTGCATTGCTCTATACTTGTCCGCGTTCGACCCCACGTTATTGCTGTTCGACTGCTTTGCAGTCTTGGGTGGGGCGTTGCAGTCTTGGGTAATGCGCTGGTCATGCTTCCGCTAGCCGAGCGAAGCGAAGGCCCTCGTACTAGCACGGGGCGCAGCGGTCCGAAATCCGATCCCGCCCGAAGCACGAGACCCTCGCGCTGCGCGCGGGGCATCCCAAGTACCTACCCCCTTCTATCTCCCTATCCTCGTCGAATGCATCATCTTCAATTTCCAACCGCCTTCTGTACGCACAGCGACCCCACTTT